>NZ_JBOEFX010000036.1:0-33433 GCF_050633125.1 Lewinella sp. | reverse complement strand
GGTGTAGCTACCGGCAGCGAGTCCAGAAAATACATTGCTACTTTGGTAGTTTTCGCCATCGATGCTGTACATAAATGCTGGTGTTCCTCCGCTAACGCTGGCCTGAATGGTTCCATCATTGGCATTGTTACAGGTGATGTCGTTGGCCAAAACGGCACTCACGACGAGCGTATTGACGGCCACGGTAGCATTCAGGGTGATGGTACAATCATTGGCATCATAAATAGTGATGGAGTGCTGTCCGTTGGGTACATTGTTGAAAACAGGGTTGCTTTGTAGCGCACCGTCGTTGAGTTGATACATGAGCGATCCTGTACCTCCAGAAGCATCTACAGAAATGACATCGTCCATAACCATCGCGGTAGCGCTAATGGCTGCCGGGTTGGTGATGGTTATCGCATTGGTTGCTTGTGTAAAGCCTTCGCTATCCAAAACGGTGACGGTGTAGCTACCAGCAGCGAGGCCGTTGAAAACATTGCTGCTTTGGTAGTTTGCGGCATCGAGACTGTACAGAAATCCGGGTGTTCCACCACTGACACTTACTTGCAGACTGCCGTCATTGGCATTGTTACAAGAAATGTCGTTGACCAAAGTGGCACTCACAATAAGGGAGTTGACGGCAACAGTAACGCTAACTGTTGCAGAGCAACCATTGTCGTCGAAGACGATGAAGAGATAGTCTCCGTTGTCTAGCCCAGAGAATACAGGGCTTGTCTGAAGGCTACCGTTCTCTAATTGATACAAAAGTGGGGGAGTGCCTCCTGCGGCATCCAATGTGACTTCATCATCATTAATATTAGCGGATAGGATAAGTAAAGGCGGGTTGGCAATGCTTATCAAAGTGCTACTTTGACTAAACCCGTCTTGGTCTAAAACCTCAATGGTGTAATCCCCTGGACCAAGATCTGTAAAGGTTGATTCCAATTGAAAACCTCCACCATTGATGCTGTATTGATAATCAGGATTGCCTCCCGTAGCATCTACTGTAATGATGGCATCATTAACATCATGACAACTGATACCTTGTACCAAAGTTGTGGTGACGATAATATTATTGACAGCCACCGTAGCAGAAATAACCGTGCTACAATCATTTTCATCAGTGATCGTAATGCTATAGGTGCCATTGGCAAGATTAGAAAATACATTGCTGGTTTGTGGCATGCCGTCTTCCAATTGGTAAGTGTACCCAGGAGTGCCACCAGATGCATTTACGGTAATTTGATCGTCAACGACATTCGCGGAAGCAGCAACAGGAGACGGTTGGTTGATCGTAATCGTATTGGTACTGATCTCGGTACCCAGCATGTCAAGGATGGATACGTAATAATCTCCGGCGGCAAGATCCGTAAAAGTGTTGTCGTCTTGGAAGCTTCCACCGTTGAGTGCATATTGGTAAGGGCCTACGCCACCTGAAGCAGATGCGGTGACAGCTCCTTCTGTTCCACCATTACAGATGATTCCTGCGGTCTGAGTGATGCCAGCTGTAAGTGGGTCAATAATAATTTCAATGAAAAAGACATTGCCGGTTGTAGTAATTCCTGCCCCGTTGCTTAGATCGAACTCAAAACTATCCATTAAAACAGTACCTCCTTCGTGTTCGTAAACAACCAAGCCATTATCAATATCCTCCTGCGTGAAGCTATCACCAAGGTTGAGCATTTGCCCGTTTAGGAGAATGATGCCTTCATTAGGGAGGTCGGTAATGGTATAGAAAATTTCGTCAGGCCCACTTTCTTCATCGTCTGCCTCCAGGTAGGTGTTTGTAATAGGCTCTTGTGTGAAGTGGAGTACTTGTAGCATTTCATTGGTTACCAAAAACGGTGGTTCACTCGGTATTACGTAGCAAACCGTAACAGACCATTCCTCGAGGATTCCTCCATCCGCATTCTCATTGTCATTGACCTGTAGTGTCCAAGTACCGAAACTGCTTTCACCGATGAGGTTGTTAAAATTACCAATGGGTTGATAGCTGCCTTCAATGGCAAAAGGTGCGCCAGGGTTGTTGGGGCCTGTGTCTGAAGGGTTACATGTGTTTTCCAAAGTAGCAGGACTGTTCGGACTGTCGTCGCTGAAAGTAATATTTACATTGTCTTCCGAACATCCGAAATTACTACTTGGAAACCCTGGCCGGTCAAACAAGTTGATGGGAGCACCTGTAGCAGGAAATAGCTGTGCATCTAAATCACCAATATAAGTATGGGTGATTTCCAAGCCAACGACTACAGAGGCGATAGTCAAGTCATCATCAAAAAAGATATCGTTCTCAATGGTTGGGGAACCGTTGGTGCTAATCGTTGTAGAGAAGTCAGAAGTATAAGTGACACAACTGACATTCTGAGTGGTAAAAGAAAAAACATCAGAATAGCCCGTCGTTCCACAATCGTTTACGGCTCTTACCCGCCAGTAGTAGGTCGTAGCGCCTTCGCTGGCATTAGTGGGTTGGTAAGACGTAGAGGTCGTGCTGCCAGACTCTACAATGTTACTGAAATTGATGGTTGTAGAAATTTGTACTTCATAAGTAGTTGCTCCACTATCATCACCATCCCAGGATAGAACAGGGTTGGGGAAAATACCCGTGCTGTTATCTGCTGGATCGAGTAAGTCGGGGGGAGAAGAATTACCAGCGAGTACAATCAAGGTAAGGTCGATATCTACATCGTCCCCATTATTGGTTGCAGTGACGGTAAAATCATAGGTTCCCGGATCCAGGTCATCGGTCTGAACACTTAGGGTAGAAGTTTGGTTAGGGCCGATGTTGTTGGGGCTGAAATCGAAGCTACCATTGGGTAAGCCAGCTAAGCTAAGGCTTGCGGAACCGCTAAATCCTTCGCTGGCAGTAATGTCAAAAAATGCGACATCGGGTTGGCAGACGGTCTGTTCGACTGGCGAACTGGTAATGTTGAAACTGCAATCATTAGCCCAACGGCCATTAATTACTTCTGTACCCGTGTTGTTTGGGTCTAGCCAATCACGCAAGCGAGAACTGGAGTTGCCACCTGCATCCCAAGAGATGGCAAAAGAACCGTACCAATCAGAGGAGTTGTTGCCACAAGCAGCACCACCACCATGTAATTGTCCAACGACTCTTTCATTTTGATCAAAAAGAGGAGAACCGGAAGAACCGCCCTCTGTTGTACCGGTATCCCAGTCAACTACCCGTACATGGGTATAGTTGCTGGTGGGAGTACCACTTCCATAAGTTGTAAACTGCGTAGCATCATTTTCAAAGCTGATCCGCTTTTCGTCGGTGCTTGGGTGGTGAATACCGATGGCGCTACTGATGGCTACGCCGCGAGCATCCCAGCCTGCAAAATATGCATTGGCTGTAGGTGATACAGGGTCATCCAATTCTACGAGCGTAAAATCGGACTGAGATCGAGAGGCTCGGAAGATAGCTCCTGTGTTGAAATCATTGAGCTGTCCATCTCCAGCACCGCCACTAGCTCCTGAATTGGGTTGGCGACAAGTACTGTTTTGGTAGTTCCAGTAGGTAACCAAGGAGGGAGCATTGCCGGAATTGATGCCGCAGTGGTTGGCGGTCATGAAGAAAGGTGTACAATCATCTTCTACATTATTGACCAAAAAACCAGTACAGAAAGTACCACCACCGGTAGAGATGACTGCAACGGATTGAATGATATCCCGGTGGGGGTCTACGATGCCCCAGCCGTCAGCGGCACCACAAATCACATCCAGGTTACAGGAGCCGGAAATAAGGGCACTGAAATTCTCGAACGCGTGATTAACATAAGCGAGTTTTAGGGATAGTTCGTTTACAGAAGCTGTAGGCACCGTCACTTCGATGACCAATTCGTCGCCTTCAATAAGTGGCGTCCAAAGTTGCTCGTGTTCTTCATTGTCGGCGGGGGTGAAAGGCCCTTGAATGCGTGCCTGATCGGGGCTGTACATCACCAGCTTTCCACCGCGAGGCATATTGTATTGGGTGAAGCCAAAATTGAGAGAATAAGCACCTTGTGATTTGATACGCAAGCGCCAAACACTACTCTCGGGCGTGGTTTCCCATTGCCCGTGTGTGGCAGGGGTGATGTCCACTTCTATATTTGTCGCATAACGAGGAGCGACGCCCGGCCCTCGGCGAGCTAATTCTTCACTCATCAGGGCTTGATTGTCCTGATGAGGCATTTGAAGGGTTGGAAGATTTTCTGAAGGAGAAAGACCTCGGGTGAGGCGGTGATCTTTTTGTGCAAAGGAGTTGAGTGCTATGAGGCATAGCACAGCAAAAAGTAGAATTCGTTGCATAGTACGTGTAGTAAGGCCGTTGATTGTCAAATATTCATGTAGGCCACAAAGTAAAACATCCATCTAGGATTTTCCTAAATGGATGCTACTTCTTGTCACTTATTTGGCAATAATATTCAAAAAAATGACTTTATGCTGTACGCTGAAAGCCGATGGGCTGTTGTCGTACCGGCCCCAGCTCCGCCAATAAGACGTCTTTTTCCGACCGAGTGATGGCTTTCATTTCATGCAGCCATTGGATGCGAGAACGACGGTCTTCATCAGTATTGTCATTGGAATTGTGAAGGTACTGTTGGTGATAGCTTTCCCTGATTTTATCAATAGTGGCGGAGATAAAGGCTTCAACTTGTTCGGAATTAGGTCGATCTTGCAGAAAGCCTAATTTGTTTTCTCCTCCAATCAGGTAAATCATCCCTGGTTTTTGTTGCAAGAAGGTCCACGAGCAGGCGAGTGCTGCCAGGATTCCAAGCGCAAAAGCCCAGGCGGGAGCGATTAGCTCAAATCCTAAAATCGAGCTGATTAATGCAATTAACATGATTGCGGCCACACCTCCTGACAACCACCGTAAGGCCCGTGAGTGGTGTTCTGTTTTTCGATAAATTTGTAGCCCTAGATCGATATAGTCAACACTGAATTCCCGCTCGTTTTCAAAATCCCGCAGATGTACGAGTACGTCATCTTCCCGTAAGGTAAATGCACGGTAGTGAAATCCTTTTTCCTGAATAAGTTGCTGCATAGGAGAGCGATTTGGGGGTGAATAATAACAGCTACGACCAACTGTTTATTGATAACTGAAAATAAAACATTTTTTTGTAAAAGACGGTTCCCAAAAGCAACTTTTTTTGTTAATTTTAGGTTTTATAGCACGATTCTGGTGAGGTAATTAATAAAAAATAGCTGGCGTGAGTTTCAAATTAGTTTCCCCTTTTAAGCCAATGGGTGATCAGCCTCAGGCAATCGAACAATTGACTAATGGTGTTGAATCCGGAGAGTCTGCTCAAGTATTACTTGGGGTTACGGGTTCCGGTAAAACCTTCACGATGGCTAATCTCATTGCCAAAGCCAATCGGCCTACCCTCATCCTTACCCATAACAAAACCCTTACGGCGCAGTTGTATAGCGAGTTTCGGGATTTCTTTCCCGATAATGCCGTGGAGTATTTTGTTTCTTATTACGATTATTACCAGCCAGAAGCTTACATTTCTTCTTCGGACACTTTTATTGAAAAAGATCTTCAAATCAATGAAGAGGTCGATAAACTCCGTTTGCGTGCTACTTCAAACCTGCTGTCCGGGCGTCGTGATATCATCATTGTTGCTTCGGTGAGTTGCATTTATGGAATGGGGAATCCGGAAGATTATAAAAGTGGCATCATTCGGGTCCAAGTGGGGCAGACCATTTCGCGCAACGGCTTTTTGTATAGTTTGGTAGACAGCTTGTATTCTCGTACAGAAACGGATTTTAAGCGGGCTACTTTTCGGGTAAAGGGAGATACGGTGGATATCAACTTGCCCTACGTTGAATACGGCTTTCGGATAACCTTTTTTGGTGATGAAATTGAGGGTATTGAAAAATTGGAAATCTCCAGCGGCAAGCGGATTGAACGTATGGAACACGCCGCTATTTTTCCAGCCAACCTCTACATTGCTCCCAAAGAACGCCTCAAAGGTATTATCAATGATATACAAGATGAGTTGCATCTCCAAGAGAAATACTTTGAACGAGAACATCGCCTTTTAGAAGCCAAACGGATTAGTGAACGCACCAATTTTGATCTGGAAATGATGAAGGAATTGGGCTATTGTAGCGGTGTAGAGAACTATTCGCGCTTCTTTGACCGGCGTGAACCAGGCACCCGCCCGTTCTGCTTGCTGGATTATTTTCCAGAAGATTACCTCATGTTAGTAGATGAAAGTCACGTGACTCTGCCACAGGTAAGGGGCATGTTTGGCGGGGACCGCGCACGCAAGCTGAGTTTGGTCAATTACGGCTTCCGACTACCTTCGGCAATGGATAACCGTCCGTTGAATTTTCATGAATTTGAAAGTTTAATCAACCAAGTCGTTTATGTAAGTGCTACGCCCGCAGAATACGAGTTGGAGCAAACTGGTGGATTGATTGTTGAGCAAATTATTCGTCCAACTGGTTTGATTGATCCGCCGATTGAAGTACGTCCGAGCATCAATCAAATTGATGACTTGTTGGAGGAAATTTCCGAGCGCATTAAGCGTGATGAGCGAACATTAGTGACTACCCTCACTAAAAGAATGGCAGAGGAACTGACAAAGTATTTAACAAAACTACGCATCAAAGTGCGCTACATCCACTCGGAAGTGGATACCATGGAGCGCGTAGAGATTCTGCGCAATCTCCGCCTTGGAGAGTTCGACGTATTGGTGGGTGTCAACCTCTTGCGGGAAGGACTGGACTTGCCAGAAGTAAGTTTGGTAGCAATTATTGATGCTGACAAAGAAGGCTTCCTGCGGAATGAACGTTCCCTTACTCAAACTGCTGGTCGTGCAGCCCGAAACTCGAATGGGTTGGTTATTTTTTATGCTGATAAAATAACCAATTCTATGCAGCGTACGATTGATGAAACCACCCGGAGGCGTTCCATCCAGATGGCTTATAATGAAGAACACGGCATCGTTCCCAAAACTATGCGTAAATCCAGAGAAGAGATTCTCGCCAAGCAGTCGATCCTTGATGTACGTGCGGTGGAACAAGCTTATCGGGAACCAGAAAAAGCCAGCCTGGCAGCCGATCCGATCATTGGTTACATGACTAGAGATCAGTTAGAGAGAGCCATTGCCGCAACAGAAGGCATGATGAAAAAGGCGGCAAAAGAGCTTGATTTTGTCTCTGCAGCTCAGTATCGAGACGAGGTGTTTGCGATGAAAGAGCAGTTGAAGCGGACGTGATGGATGTTAAATCGCATTGTTCTTTAAAGTTTTTATAATCAGTGGTTTTGAAGAATAAAATTTCACAATTAATTACAATTCAATTTAGTATTTGTTATTTTTATGCTATTGCGATATATTTCCCTGATCCAGGGTGGATAAAAGCTATAGCTTGTGAAACCAACAAATATTCAAGATCCGGAGTATTTCCACAAGGTTGTTGATTGCCAAATGGCTTGCCCTGCACATACTCCTGTGCCGGAGTATATCAGATTGATTGCGGCTGAGCGATACACCGAGGCTTATATGGTCAACTGGGAGTCTAATGTGTTTCCCGGAATTCTAGGGCGTACCTGTGACCGCCCCTGCGAACCAGCTTGCCGTCGTGGCCGATTAGAGGGTGAAGAGGAAGAACCCGTGGCAATTTGCCGACTCAAGCGTGTGGCTGCGGATAACAAAGGAGAAGTCAAACACTTGATGCCACAAGGCCCTTTTACGCCTAACGGGAAAAAGATCGCGCTCATTGGAGGAGGCCCCGCTTCTCTGACGGTGGCCCGTGATTTGGCCCCATTGGGTTATGAAATCCATTTATACGACGAATGGAGTAAAGGTGGAGGCATGATGCGAACGCAAATTCCGGCTTTTCGTTTGCCCGAATCGGTATTGGAAGAAGAGGTTAACTACATCCTCGACATGGGGATACACACGCACTTCAATACCTATGTGTCTAGTATGCGTGAAATACTGGAGAAAGACTATGACGCGATTTTTGTAGGTACGGGTGCACCCCAAGGACGCAATCTCCCATTACCCGGCCGCGAAGAGGCCGACGCCAATATCCATATCGGTATAGAATGGTTGGCAGGGGTTGCTTTTGAGCATATCAGTAGCATTGGCAAAAAAGTTATTGTATTGGGGGGTGGTAATACAGCGATGGATTGTTGCCGCACATCTCGTCGCATGGGAGGTGAATCGGTAAAGGTAGTCGTTCGCAGTCCTTTCAAGGATATGAAAGCCTCTCCTTGGGAGATTAAAGATGCCCAGGGCGAAGATATTCCGATCCTTAATAATATGCCGCCGAAGGAATTTGTAGTAGAAAATGGTCGCTTGAAAGGTGTCGTTTTCAGCCATGTAAGAGCAGAGTATGACGAAAACGGCAAACGGAAACTGATTCCTACCGGAGAGCCAGACACCTTTATCGAAGCCGATGATGTGATCATTGCTATCGGTCAGGACAATGCCTTTCCCTGGATTGAGCGTGACCTGGGGTTGGAACTAGGAAAGTGGGACTTGCCGGTGGTAGATAAGCTTACCTTTCAGTCGACCTTGCCTAAGGTTTTCTTTGGAGGCGATGCTGCTTTTGGTCCAGAAAACGTGATCACTGCAGTAGCTCATGGTCATCAGGCCGCCATTTCCATTGATCTCTTCTGTCAAGGAGAGGATATAAAAACGCAACGACCTGCACCTACGACCAATTTGGTGAGCCAAAAAATGGGCATCCACGAATGGATATATGATAGCGGAGTGGCCGATGATGAACGCTATGATGTACCGCACGAAGCCAAAGATAAAACGCTCTCCGATCGAAAGGTAGAAGTAGAACTGGGGTTTGATACCCGCCTTGGGTACAAGGAAGCCCAGCGTTGCCTCAATTGCGACGTGCAAACCGTTTTCAATACCAGTCGCTGTATCGAATGTGATGCTTGTATGGATATTTGTCCTACTTCCTGCATTACGTTCACTACTAATGGCGAGGAGGACGAATTGCGCCTCCGGCTCAGCGCTCCTGCGATCAATCTGGAGCAAGATCTTTATGTTTCTGAAACGCTCCCAACCCAACGCGTAATGATCAAAGACGAAGATGTCTGTTTGCATTGCGGCTTGTGTGCCGAACGGTGCCCAACCGCCGCTTGGGATATGCAGAAATTTTTATACCAAGTTACTAAAGCAGGACAGACATGCAGCAGCTTAAAGGCGTAAATGATATCGTAGTCCGTTTTGCCAATGTCAATGGTACGGGCTCTGCCAGCGCGAATAAACTATTTGCCAAAGCGATCATTCGAATGGGGATTCCAGTATCTCCTAAGAATATATTTCCCTCCAATATACAGGGATTGCCCACCTGGTACGAAGTTCGGGTTAGTGATAAAGGGTATTTAGGGCGAAGAGATGGCGTTGATGTTATGGTTTGTGTTAACCCACAAAGTATGGCCAAGGATGTGGCTTGCGTGCGACCAGGAGGCTACTTTATGTATGACAATACCAAGAAAATTCCGGAGCAATTCTTGCGTGACGACATCAATTATATAGGTGTTCCGATGATGCAATTGTCGATCGATGCGTATAAAGACCCTCGGCAAAGGCAGTTGTTTAAAAATATCATTTATGTAGGTGCCCTTTCCCTGCTTCTGGATATCGAATTTAAAGTATTGGAAGAGATGCTTGCTGATCTATTTGCGGGTAAAGAAAAACTGATTCCGCTCAATATTCAAGCACTCGAATTGGGACGAAATCATGTCCGCGAGCATTATCAATACCCCTTGCCGATTCGTCTGGAGCGCCGCGACAAGGTTGGGAATCATATCATGATCGACGGCAATACGGCATGTGGCCTGGGAGCTATTTACGCCGGAGCTACGGTAGTCGCCTGGTATCCGATCACGCCTTCCACTTCGGTAGCTCAAGCATTTGAGCAATATGCTAATCAGCTACGCATTGACCCAGAAACGGAGAAAAAGAAATTTGCGATCATTCAGGCTGAAGACGAATTGGCAGCTATGGGCATGGTGATCGGCGCTAGTTGGAATGGTGCTCGCGCCTTTACGGCCACCAGCGGCCCTGGTGTTTCACTGATGAATGAATTTATCGGCCTGGCGTACTTTGCCGAGATTCCGGTGGTGCTCATCAATGTACAGCGCGGAGGACCTTCAACCGGAATGCCTACGCGCACCCAGCAATCCGATATTCTATCCACGGCCTATGCCTCGCATGGTGATACCAAACATGTGCTATTGCTACCCTGTAACCCCAAAGAGTGTTTTGAAATGACAGCTGATGCCTTCGACCTGGCCGATCGTCTACAGACACCCGTAATGGTTATGACTGACCTGGATTTAGGTATGAACGATCATCTGTCACCTCCGCTGGAATGGGATGACAACAGGCGATATGATCGTGGTAAAGTATTAACTGCGGCGGATTTGGAAAAGGTAGAGGAGTTTGGCCGTTACCTCGACGTAGATGGCGATGGTATTCCCTACCGTACCTTCCCTGGTACACACCCCACTAAAGGGTCCTTCTTTACACGAGGTACCAGCAAAAATGAATATGCCCGCTATACCGAAGACGGAGCCGATTATGTACGCAATGTAGATCGCTTGCTTAGGAAGTGGGATACTGCAAAACAATACGTTCCTGTTGCCGAATTTTACCAAGAAGGCAAAAACAGTGATGCGGGAATGATCTTCTTTGGCACCACCACTTATGCGGCCCTCGAAACCATGGATCAATTGATTGAAGATGGGATGCCCATTGATGCCATGCGGCTCAGAGCATTTCCTTTCGGTCCAGAGGTCAAGCAGTTCATAGAGGAGCACGATCAGATCTTTGTGATTGAGCAAAACCGAGATGGACAAATGCGAAAACTATTGATTAACGAATTAGAGACCAATCCGCGAAAATTGGTGGCGGTGCTTAATTACGATGGTATGCCCATTACTGCTACTAAAATCCGCGAATTCGTGGCAGAAGCACTTTCAGTAGAAAGTTAACCCCTGATGCTAAAAAAAGAACCATGTCATATATCCGTCCAAGCTTCCGACATCCACTGCTGCCCAAAAATGAGGTTGGCTTCACTAAAGCAGATTATGAAGGCGTTATCTCTACGCTTTGTGCAGGCTGTGGTCACGATTCCGTCAGTGGAGCAATCGTACAAGCCTGTTATGAACTGGCGATTGAACCACACAGGGTAGCCAAATTATCGGGTATTGGTTGTTCCTCCAAAACGCCAACCTACTTCCTTCGGCAATCGCATGGTTTCAATACCGTACACGGCCGGATGCCATCAGTCGCTACCGGAGCTTATATGGCCAACCGAGACCTGATCTACGTGGGCGTTTCAGGAGATGGCGATTCCGCGTCTATCGGTTTAGGGCAGTTTGTACACGCCATTCGGCGCAACCTCAATATCGTTTATGTCCTGATGAATAACGGATGCTATGGCCTCACCAAAGGACAACACTCTGCCACTGCTGATGAAGGCTCCAAGACCAAAGACGGTGTTTCCAACCCTTTCCCAGCCATTGATCTGGCAAGTATGGCACTGGAATTGGGGGCAACCTTTGTAGGACGCAGTTTCTCTGGTGATAAAACGCAGTTGGTACCATTGCTTCAGGCAGCGATCTCGCATCCTGGTTTTGCGTTTTTAGATGTGCTATCGCCTTGTGTAACTTTCAATAATAAACCTAGTTCTACGAAGTCTTACGATTTTGTCCGGGCGCATCAGGAAGCGACCTCCACTATCGACTTTGTTCCACACAAAAAAGAAATCATCACCCACTATGAGGAAGGGAATTCGAAGCAGGTGAAACTGCATGATGGCTCTTGCATCCAGCTCCGAAAACTGGCCGCCAATTGGGACCCGATCGACCGTTCTTCCGCGATGGATCGCATACGTAGCGCAAAGTCAAATGGAGAAATTCTGACTGGCCTCCTGTATATCGACCAAGAAAGCAGAGACCTTCATGAGTTGGAGCAGACCGTAAACCGACCACTGAATAGCTTAACGGAAAGGGATCTTTGCCCTGGCTCAAAGGCATTGGAAGGGATCAATGCTGGCTTTAGGTAGGGGGCGTTTTAAGAGTTGGGGGGCGAAGCTGTCAGGCCACAGCTATGACTAAGTTGGAGCATTGACACATTGAGCAAACGCAATGAAAATTAGACTGGGGTTGTGTAAAAGCCTAGTATTAGACTGGTCTTCTGATCAGCATAAAGTAGTCTAAATAGTGACTGGCTGGTCAGAAGGCCAGCGGGATATGACCTGTTAGTTTCTAAATTAACAGGGATGTAGGCAGTTGTCTTTAAATAGCTTAGTTTTGTTTTTAAACTAAGTTGTTCCTTTTCTTGTTTATCCTGTAACAAGGCTTATCTTTACGAACAATAAACGTTACCTTTTCTATGAAAATAGCTATTGCGCAAATCAATCTTCATATTGGAAATTTTTCTGGCAACCTCGCACGCATGCGTAAAGCTATTGCGGAAGCTAAAGAGCAGGGAGCAGATATTGTACTTCTCCCGGAATTGGCGACTGTCGGTTACCCGCCCCGCGATTTTCTGGAATTCCAAGATTTTATTGCACAAGCAGAAGGTGTCGTAGAGGCCTTGAAAGCCGACGCGCAAGGCATCGCAGTTGTCTTAGGCTCACTGACGGTAAACCCCGTTCCCGAAGGAAAAGACCTCTATAATTCTGCCTACTTTCTGGCGGATGGCGAAGTACTGGCTGTACAGCACAAAACGCTCTTGCCAACCTATGATATCTTTGATGAATACCGTTATTTCGAACCTGCTCACGAATGGAAAATCGTAGAGTACAAAGGCCAACGCATAGCGCTCACTATTTGTGAAGACATTTGGAATGTAGGCAATGAAAACCCCTTGTACAAAGTATGCCCAATGGACGAGTTGATCGGACAAAAGCCCGATTTTATGCTCAACCTTTCAGCGTCTCCTTTTTCTTTTGATCATGCCAAGGATCGGGTGCATGTGCTGCGTGCAAACGTAGATCGCTATGATTTACCCGTCTTTTATACCAATATCGTAGGTGCGCAAACCGAGGTTATCTTCGATGGAGGATCTTTGGTAATGTCTCCTAATGGTGAGGTGTACGATGAACTTCCTTATTTTGAAGAGTGTATCCGCACCTACGAGCTCGCCGATGTGCAGGCGTGTAAAGCCCCTCAAGGCGAGCAGCCTCGTGATAAGATGACGTTGATCCACGATGCCATTGTTCTGGGACTTCGGGATTACTTTGGTAAACTCGGTTTTAAACGAACGATCCTTGGACTTTCCGGTGGGATTGATTCGGCAGTAGTAGCGGTACTCGCCGCTCGGGCACTAGGTCCGGATAATGTGCGCTGCATTTTGATGCCTTCCCAGTTTAGCAGTGACCATTCGGTTAATGATGCGCGCGAGTTGGCAGAAAACCTGGGCTCGCAATATGATATTATTCCAATTGAGGGTATTTACGAAAGCTACCAGGAAGTGCTACGACCTCATTTCTGGGGCAAAGATTTCAATATTACGGAAGAGAACCTNNACCCTCTACGGCGATATGTGTGGCGGGCTGAGTGTAATCGGTGATTTATACAAAACAGAAGTCTTCGAACTGGCCCGGTTTATGAACAAAGATGGGGAGGTCATCCCTGAAAATATCATCACCAAGCCTCCTTCGGCTGAGCTTCGTCCTGATCAGAAAGACAGCGATAGTCTGCCGGATTATGACATACTAGATGAGGTACTGTTTCAATACATCGAGAAAAGAAAAGGCCCTAAAGAAATTATTGCTCAAGGGTTTGACGAAGCGCTAGTACGCCGCATCTTACGTTTGGTAAACATCAACGAATTCAAACGCTACCAGACTGCCCCCGTAATCCGAGTGAGCAACAAAGCCTTCGGGATGGGCCGCCGCCTTCCAATTGTGGCGAAGTATTTGAATTAGATACTGCACAAGAAATAATGTATATTTATAGTATCATTTTATAGAAAACCTATGGGAGAGCCAAAATTAGCATATCAGACCATCGAGGAATACTTGGCACAAGAAGAAATTGCCGAATTCAAAAGCGAGTACGAGGATGGCTCTATTCGGGCGATGAGTGGTGGGTCGATTAATCATGGATTAATCGGAGGAAGCGTTTATAACGCGATTAGAAATCAAATTGATGCTAAAGGGCTTCAGTGTCTACCAATGAATAGTGATATTCGATTGTTTATTGATAGTGCGAGCTCATTTGTTTATCCTGATATGTCAGTTGTTTGCGGTGACGTAGAAGTCAGCGAAGAAGATAAAAACGCCTATACCAATCCCATTTTGGTGGTAGAAGTGCTTTCAAAATCTACCGGCAGCTACGATAGGGGAGATAAATTCCATAAATACTGCTCGCTCCCCTCTTTTAAAGAATATGTGTTGATTGACCAGTATAAACCAGTCGTGGATGTACTCTACAAAGAAGGGAGTGACTACTGGAAAATGGTCACCACCATTGGTTTAGATAAAAGCATTTACCTGCATACGCTGGATACTCATATTAGTATGCAGGACATCTATCAGAATGCGCGGGAACTGCAAGAGCCTAATTTTTGAATGTATTCAGAAATGACCGTCTAATGAATGGTTGTCAAAAGGCCTCTCGTTTGGTAAATCAATAAAAAAAAAGCGCTGCGCCTCCGCGTCTCTGAGCGAAGTGAATAATTTTGAATGCACGCTAGTTTTCAGGCAAATACTTTGCAGGTAATGGGAGCGCTTCCGTCTCTCCCAGCCAATAAATGTGCATGACCCACCAGCGGTTTCCATCATTAAGCAACTGAATACTATTGATGCCTCGCATAAAGGGAGCTTCATCGTTTTTAGAGCGGTAAGATTCGTAAGTACTGAACACATGTACCAGTGAGCCATATTCAGCTACTTCACGAAAGATTTCTACCTCAAAGAAGCCATTTTCTTCCAGCCATTTCCCAGAACCTTCTACGTATTCCTGTGGGCTCATGATCCGGTAGCCTACTTCACCTTCTTTATTTTTACCGGTAGGGATCAAGCGTGCTTCTTCGGTAAAGAGGTAATGAAAACGGTCCCAGTCGCGTGCTTCTCCTTTTTCACCGGAAATAGATGCGTAGAGCGCTTCCAGTATATTATCCAGGCTAGCAACGTCTTCAGCGTATTTTTCGGTATCAGGCGCAGGTGCATCTGATTGGGCAGGTAAAAAAGAAACGACAAACAACAATGAAAAGAGGGCTATATATTTCATGGTAAGGGAGGGTTGATAGGGTTTGAAAAAAACAAGGCCAGTTGAATAGGTATCAACCGGCCTTGTTTCTGCTTTTAGAAGATAAAATATTACTACTTACCCTTGTCTTTCGAGGGTTTCAATAAAAGCCGTCAGCATACGTACTGCATTGGGCGTATCTGCTTCCGCTAATACGCGTGCTTTGCGGGCAGCAGCTAGTGCTTGCTTGGTATTCCCCAGTTTGTTTTCCACGATGGCCAGGGTGTAATAATGACGGAAGGTGTCACTATTGTATTTAATGGCTTCGGTAGCAGCATACTGAGCTACATCAAGTGCACCTTTGTCAGTTTCAAAATCATTAGCGATACGAAGCGCAAAGTCATTCAATTTCGCCGCATCACCAGCAATTATATTCTTGGCGTAGCCACGTGCTGCTTTGGCAAAGGTTTTTCCATCCCGATGAGCTAATGCGTAAGCCATTTCAGTATCGTACTTAAATTTTTCCGCTTTTTCAGGGTAGTATTCTTCGATTTTTTCCCAAGCTTCTTCAAGTAGATCAACGCTACTGTATTCAATAGACTTTGTTGCTGTAGCTTGGCAAGCAGAAAAAACTTGACTGTAGTAGAGGTCTTCAGAATTAGCAGCAACGATCTCTTTCTTACGCTCCGTCATCATTGTGAAAATACGGCTATCCGCTTCCGTAGCTGCCAGCATAATGAACTGTAAGTTTTCGGGCGTATTGAGGTCATTTTGATCACGCAGGTAATCATTAGCCACTTTTAGGTGTGATTCTCCATTGCGAATCAAGGAACGAACGTACTTGTAAACCAGCTCAGGACTACGGTCGCCATCTGCGTACTGTTCCGCATAGTCTCCGGTAGGCTCGGACAAAGCCAGTGCTTTCTCGCCAGTACTGATAAACTGATCTACACTCTGTGCTCCTTTAACACTTTGAACCACTTCGCCATCCGGGCTTATGTAGTAAAGTGTAGGAAATGCAGCGACCGGATATCTGGCCCTAAAAGCGGCATTTTCCGGCGCTTCCATGTCCATTTTAAGAGAAATGAAATTACGATTATAAAAGGCACCAACCTGAGGATCTGGGAAAACATCAGCAGCCATACGCTTGCAAGGGCCACACCAAGTGGCATAAGCGTCTACAAAAATGAGTTTGTCTTGATTGCGAGCCTGCTCTAAAGCAGCTTCCCACTCTCCTTTAAAGAAATCAATGCCTTGTGCTGATATAGTAGTCATGCTAAGACTAAGGCACAAGCTAAGTAAAAGGATATTTTTCATTGGAAGAGTTGTTTTCAATATTAGATGACCACTGGCCCGAAATTGCTGCCTGCTCAAAGATACGATTTCCTGAATTGGCTTGAGGAAATAGAATTAAGAGCTCTAAGTACGTTCCTGCAAGTAGCGTTCGATCAACTGGTTAATCAAATCCTTGAGGTATACACCTTCCCGTTCTGCGATTTCTTTCAGTTGGCCAAGCTGTTGCTTATCAAAAGCTAACGTCAGTCGCCGCTTTTCTGATAATGTAGGCCGACTCTTCGGAGGAGCATCAGTGGTTTGGCGAATGAGCAAATCCAATCCTACTAAGCGCTTACCCTTCTTTTTAGAGGGGGCGCTGTCTTTTGTTTCAGTAGGTTCCTNNTTTTCGAAGGCTTCTGCAAGGAAGGCATCTAGCTGGGAAGCGAAACCTTTATTACTTTTCTTTTCCTCGTCTCTTTTGGCTGTTCCTTGCTTGGTTTCTTCGGGGAATAGAGATAGCGATTCCTTCGGCGGTCCGTTGGTGCCGCCAAAGAGACTGTCTAATCCTTCCGTGAAGCGCTTTTTAGCCAAAATGAACGATTTTTAAGAAATTTGGTGCGCTACCATTTTACAGGCAACTTAAATATAACAGTATTTTATAGTATTTCAGTTTCTTAATAAAGCAGAAAAATTACACTTGCGATTTTATTCTTGAAAAATGATAGAAAACCGAGAAGTGATTTTTATGCGATACCAAAACTGGAATTACTTATTGGAGCGTACGATTATTTCCTGAGCTAAACTCAGGTAATCTTGAGCGCCGGGGCTTTTTCGGCTATAAGCAAAGATATCTTTACGTTGCGCCGGTGCCTCAGCTAATGCTACGTTGTCGCGGATATAAGTCTCGAAAACAAGTGGCCCGAAGTATTTTTTTATCGTCTCTACAACATCACGATTAAGTACTTTTCGAGCATCATACATGGTTGCCATGACACCGCCAATTTCCAATCCCTTGTTGAGGCGTAAGCGAACTTTTTGGATGACTTGCTTGATTTTTGCAAGGCCCTGCATCGCTAAAAATTCGGTCTGTAACGGAATGATGACGTAATCACTTGCCGTAAGAGCATTCAGCGTCAGTAGCCCTAAAGAAGGAGGGCAGTCGATGAGAATAAAATCATAATCTTCCCGAAAAGGCTCAAATACTTCGCGAAGGATATACTCGCGGCCAGCTTCGTTGATGAGTTCCATCTCTGCGCTGGATAAGTCCAATGTTGAAATGATGACATCAAGCCCGGGCTTTACGGTATAAGGTGTCGCTTCCGACTCTCCACGAATAGCTTCATAAATGGTAATGGGCTGTCTTGGAATGCCCAAGGAAAGAGTAAGGTTCGCTTGAGGGTCAAGGTCTACTAAAAGGACCTTTTTTCCCAATTCTACCATTCCTGCACCAATATTGATGGTACTGGTGGTTTTTCCTACTCCTCCTTTATGATTTAACAGCGAAATTATCTTTCCCATACTTATTTTTACCCAGTCACTTATGTACAGCGCTAAGGTAAGGAAAAAGAAGACAAATATTCTCGTGAGTATTTAAATGGCACTCTTCCCTCCATCAATACCTATGACCTGGCCAGTGATGAACCCGGCATCTTCACTGAGGAGATATTTTGCTAGTTTCGCTACTTCTACAGCAGTAGCTACCTTTTGTAAAGGATGGCGTTCAGCCATCGCTTTTCGCTTTTCATCATTGGCTAGAAGATTCGCGGCTAATGGTGTGTCTGTAAGGCTAGGAGCAAGGGCGTTGACGCGAATTTTTGGGGCCCATTCTGCGGCTAGCGAACGTGTTAGGCCTTCTATCGCGCCCTTGGCCGCTGCTACGCCAGCATGGAAAGCCATTCCACGTTGTACTGCAACGGTACTAAAAAGGACGACAGCGGCTTGGTCGGCTTTTTTTAACAAACGTTCTACTGCTTGCAAGCAGCGTACTGCACCAATAAGGTTTATCTCGATTTCTTCCCGAAACTGCTCGGGTTTGAGTCCGCGAAACGGCTTGAGGTTAATACTCCCCGGGCAGTAAGCAAAACCATGCAATACTTCCGGTAAATCTTGCTTTGGGAGTTCGTCCGTTAATATATCGACAGCATAATGATGTACGCCAGGCAAGGCTGCTAGGCCCCGTTCTTCACGTGACCAAACATAGATCTTGTCACCTGCTGCTAATAATTCTTCCACCAACGCGAATCCAATGCCGGAACTTCCACCTACAACGAGAATATTGCGATTTGCCATTTGTTTTTTTTGTGAACGCAGATGGAACAGCAAATAGGGCTTCTTGTTCATCTCTTTTTAAGGAGATGGCACTCTCATTATTCTGTATTAGTATTTGTTTATGGTCCGGTTCTTTGCCTTTTAATACCAATCTTGATGGAAGAATCTTCACTGAGATGATTTGCTGAAACATATCCAGTAAGTTCACCGCTTTTGCGATAGCTTCATAAAAAGCTTTTATATTAGGCTAATTTGTAAAAAGCATTAAACTAAGTATATCCATGGCGGAAATATTATTCGGAATCGACTTAGGGGGGACAAAAATAGAAGCAGTAGCATTAAACCAGGACGGAATAGTACTGAGTAGACGTCGTTTGCCCACGGAACGTGAAAAAGGATATGATCACATTGTTGCTCAAGTAAAGCGTGTGCTGGAATTGGTCAGCGAAGAAGTAGGCAAGGTTCCAACTGAATTAGGAATTGGTACGCCTGGTGCGATTGATCCATCCACGGGATTAATGAAAAACAGTAATACGACGATACTCAACGGAAAGCCTTTTGCCAAAGACCTTGAAATAGCGTTAGGCATTCCTGTTGTAATGGCTAATGATGCTAACTGCTTTGCTGTCGCTGAAACTTTGTTAGGGGCTGGAAAAGGATACGCGGCTGAAGATCATCTCATTTTCGGTGTTATTATGGGTACTGGTGTAGGAGGTGGTATTGTCATTAATGGGAAAATTTGGAATGGGGCTCAGGGTATCGGTGGAGAATGGGGGCACAGTTTTTTAGACAAGTCAGGAGGGAAGTGTTATTGCGGGCAGATTGGCTGTGTAGAGATGCTAATTTCCGGAACCGGCCTGGAACGTTATTACAAACAAACGACGGGACAGGATCGCAAACTCTCTACGATGATTAATGAATTTAAGGCCGGTACCAAAGATGAGCATGTGAATGCGACGGTAAATCGGTTGATTCATTTCTTTGGCCGAGGATTAGCCAATGTCATTGATATTCTTGACCCTACTGCCATTATTTTGGGAGGAGGGCTTTCTAATATTGATCTTCTTTATAAAGAAGGTGTCGACAGTGTACGTAAGCAAGTATTCAATCCACGACTTGAGACCCCTATTCTACGCCCTGTTTTGGGAGATAGTGCAGGTGTTTTCGGTGCAGCAATGTTGGTTCGTTAGTAATTGCAAAAGTTGCTATAAATTTTGTTTAGACGCTTTTTGTCTTATAAACGCCAAAATTCGTAGAATAATGCCAACAAAAAAGGCCTTTTGACGGTATACTGTGTGAAGAAACTGTTAAAAGTACCTCAACCTTGCAACGCTTTCCGTTTAGAGTGCGTCTATAAGGAAAATAAACAAAAAAATTCCCCTGCATTTTAATACAAGGGAATTCTCTTATAAGAACTATTGAGCGTTTTTTCATACTAGTCTATTACGGTCGTCGCATTGAGTGACGACCTTTTTTTTGCCCAATAGTCTCGTCTATTGCCCTCAAAAATAATAATTTCACAATAAAGTAACCTCTTTACATGCTTTATTTCATAGAATGAATAATTAGTCTAACATGAAAAACACCCTTTTTACCTTATTGATGGTCCTGTCAGGAAGCCACTTGTTTGGGCAGCAATTAACCGCGATAGCAAGTCAATGGAGTGATAGTTTTGCGGAATGGACCATCTATACGAGTGTAGAGGGAGAAGAAGGAACACTACGCTTGCGCTGGAATAGTAGAGGTGATTGGACACAGTGGGAATATCGTATTGGTGAATGGACTGGGCAATTAAAAACCAAATGGCCGGACAGAATCGATCAGTGGGAAGCCAGGGGCGAGAACATCATTGTTGATGCTCGTACCATCTGGCGTGACAATCTGCGAGAATGGCGCATCAGCCGTCCTGGAGGAGGAGAGTACAAGTGGCAATCCAGATACAGTAATATCCTGGACGAATGGGTTGTTGATACCGAAAAGTATGGCTTCTTTGAGATGTATACCGCTTTTGAAGGAGACCCCCGAGAATGGATTATCGTTGATGAATTAGAGGCTAGCTTACCCGAAAAAATGATGTTGGTCTTCCTTACGATTATAAATAGTACACCAAAGCAGTAAGGCACCCGACAATATCAACCTTGTTAGCGTTCCAAAATAGGTTTGTTAAGGAGATTTCCGGGAACTTCGTTTTCTAATACCTTTATTTATGTTTTATCGCCAGCTGCTCTTTCTATTCCTTTTTTTTACTAGCCTTAATGTCGATCAGTTGCTTGCTCAAGTGCTAATCAACGAAATCTGTGCCAGTAATGCCAATGTCGTTGAGGATGAATTCGGAGATTATCCAGACTGGATAGAACTTTATAATGCGGGAGATAATGCGGTCAATTTAAATAATTATTCCCTGAGTGACGATCCTGCAGACCCCTCGAAATGGTCATTTCCTGAGATTATTATTGAGCCGGATAGCTGGTTGCTTATTTTTGCTTCTGATCGAGATTTAGTAGCTACTAACCCTCACACAAACTTCAAATTATCAGCCGGTGGCGAAAATGTTGTGCTCAGTAACCCTGCTGGGTTTATCATTGACGAAGTAAACTTTCCTGCATTGGAGGAAGATCAAAGTATAGGCCGCTTATTGGACGGATCCCCACAATTAGCACTGTTTTCGGTACCTAGCCCAGGGGGCAGTAATAATGATGCTCCGGGAAGTGGCTTTACTGATGAGCCAACGTGGGTTACATCGGGGCATTTCTTTTCAACAGCGACCTCTATTCAACTCACTCACACTAATCCCGCAGCAACATTATTTTTCACCCGTGATGGAAGTATTCCTACTGTTTCATCTGAGCTTTATTCAGGTGCAATATTACTTGATACGACGACAGCTTTAAGGGTTATGGCAATAGCTCCGGGTTTGTTGCCTTCTCCTGTGGTCAATCGTACGTTTTTTATCAATGAAAATCACACCTTACCTATTATGTCGGTGATCGGAACGCCTGATGACCTTTGGAGTTGGGAAAGGGGGATTCTTGTCGACGGCGGCCCTAATGCGGAAGAGGAGTGGCCTTATTACGGTTCTAATTACTGGTCAGAGGAAGAACACCCTATTCATACGGAATTTTTTACTGCTGATCAAGAATTGGGTATTGCTTTCGACGCTGATACAAAAGTTCATGGTGGGCGTGGTGCCCGCACTAATCCAATGAAGCCAATTCGGATTTTAGTCAAGAAAAAATATGGGAGCAGTACGGTAGATTATCCTTTTTTTGCTGATCGTGAGCGTACGACATATAAAAGACTCATCTTGCGGAACGCCAGTGGTGATTATAACAATGCGCATTTTCGAGACGCTTTCCTTGCCCGTTATTTTATTAAAAGTGACTTGAATCTGGATGTGATGGCTCATCGCCCGGTAGTGTTATACATCAATGGCACGTTTTACGGATTGGCTAACATGCGAGAGAAATCAGATGAATACTACTTGCTGCATAACTATGGTGTAGATACCGAAGAGGTCGATTTGTTGGAAGAAAACAATACCATAGTTACAGGGGACTTCGTAGCCTTTGATAGCATGTATCAGTATGTTATGTCCAACGATTTGGAAAATGAGGCCAATTTTCAGCAGGCAGCAGCTTATTTCGATGTTGAAAGCATTGCCGAAGGGTTCATCGTTCAGTCTGGCCTCAATAACGGTGATTGGCTACACAATAATATTAAATACTGGCGCGAAAGAACACCAGAGGCGCGTTGGCGCTACCTGATTTTTGATCTGGATATAGCGATGGGGCGGCACGGTTGGTCGGCCTATTACCAAAACAACCTCGATAGCCTGCTCACCCCCTTGGAAGGGCACAATAAGCACGTTGATCTTTTCTTGAAGTTATTGGATAACGAAACCTATCGACATTATTTTATTAATCGCTACGCTGATTTATTCAATACCATCTTTGAGCCGGATGCTTTTCGCAAGGAAGTGGATTTAACGGTGGCAGAAATTGATCCAGAAATGCCCCGTCATTTTGAACGATGGGGCTGGCCAGGTTATAACCTTTGGGCCAATGAGCGTATTCCTGTGCTTTATGATTATTTAGAAAATCGCCCTCTTTATGCTTTGGAAGATGTCAAAGAATATTTTGGATTAGCAAATGAAGTTCGCCTTCGTTTGCAAACATATCCTCCAGGGGCAGGCACTATTCAAATCAGCACGATTGAGCCAGAGGAGCTTCCCTGGGAGGGTACCTATTTCAACGGAGTGCCGGTTGAATTGATTATTAAGCCATATCCCGGCTACCAGTTTCAATACTGGCAGTCTGAAAAAACGATTACCAACCCTGATCAATCGATAAGCATTCGCTATAATTTTCAGGAAGATGATGAAATTGTAGCTTACTTTTCAGGCGGCCCTGAAACCGCAGCGTTAGAAGCATACCTTGATCAAGAAGGCGAACTACAAATAGGTCTCACTCTTCCTCAAGCTGATGAAATAAACTTTAGACTGTTTGATGTACAAGGGCGTCTGCTACAACATTTTAAGGAAGAACATTTTCCTACAGGCTATAGCGAAAAAAGCTTACCCATTCCGGTATTACCCACGGGCGTATATATCTTCACTGCTAGTGGTAAAAGGACCAATGTGAGTATTAAATTCATCATGTAAACCTTTATACTCTTGCATTTTCCAACATTTACACCTTAAATCAACCCTTCTCTGATAAGGTCATGAAGATGGACAAAGCCAAGGTAATGCCCGGCTTCATTGATGACGATCAGTTGAGAAATACTGTTGGTGCGCATTTGCTCCAGGGCATTAACTGCCAATGCAGAGTCGAGAATTGTTCGTGGCTGAGTATGCATGACATCAGCTGCGCATAACTGGGTGAAGTTTAGCCCTTTCTCGAGCATGCGCCGAAGGTCACCGTCGGTGATAATTCCGCAAAGTTTGTTTTCCTCGTCGACTACAGCCGTTGCGCCAAGGCATTTTGCCGTTATTTCCAGGATGCTCTCTTGTAGCGTATTACTGGGGCTTACTTCTGGGCGTTGATTGTTAGGGTAGAGGTCACTCACCCTTAGGTATAACTGTTTGCCTAAAGCACCACCAGGATGATACTGTGCAAAATCTTGAGAAGAAAAGCCTCTCAAGGCAAGTAAAGAGGTGGCCAAGGCGTCACCCATAGCCATTTGTGCGGTGGTGCTGGCTGTTGGAGCCAAGTTATTAGGGTCCGCTTCCTTAGTGATTGGGGTGTGAAGGAGAAAATCTGCTCGCCGGGCAAGAAAAGAATCCTCTTTACTCGTCATACCAATAAGTAGGTTGCCTAAATTACTGACCAATGGAGCAAGCACTTTAATCTCAGCAGTCTCTCCGCTTTTAGATAAACAAAGCACAAGGTCGTGAGGGCGCACCATTCCCAGATCGCCGTGAATAGCATCGGCAGCGTGCATAAAGAGAGCTGGAGTCCCGGTAGAGTTGAGTGTAGCAACAATTTTTTGAGCGATGATTGCACTTTTGCCCACACCTGTAACAACTAATCGGCCGGGTGCTTGATAAATAGCTTCGACGCAAGCAACGAAATCATCATTGATGGAAGCATGGAGCATCTCCAGTGTCGCGATCTCAATAGCAAGCGTTTGAGTAGCAGTGCGGCGGATGATATCTTTTGTTTTCAAAGCTTTGATAGTGAGTGTGAGTATATTGTTAGTAACTGAAAGAAGAGAGTATCCGAGAGAATAAAAGAATAAAAAAGGGCATTCAATCACTAGTCTTATAAAAAATCCTTAAATTTAAACAGCCGAAAAACGCCTAGCCCGACATTATTTGGTCGAACCAAATAAATTCCAACAAAGCATCGGTTAGGAGCATTTACCTCAAAACCGATTTTTCGGTCTTGGGCCTGCTGAGCAAATCCTGCCGCAAAATTAGCTAAATTCTAGAGGAAAAGAGCGTTAACATGACTGTTACTAAGTATTCCCTTCACGACGAACTACAAGAGTATTTTGGATTTGATAAATTCAAAGGGAATCAGGAAGAGATTATTCAAAGCGTCCTTGATGGCAAGGATACCTTCGTAATTATGCCTACAGGTGGTGGTAAATCACTTTGTTACCAACTGCCTGCTTTGATTCTTGAAGGTACTGCTTTGATTATTTCGCCTCTGATTGCGTTGATGAAAAACCAAGTAGACTCTATCCGTGGCTATAGCCAGCGAGATGAGGTTGCACATTTCCTGAATTCATCGCTGACCAAAGCGCAGATGAAACAGGTTAAGCAAGATATCACGGATGGTAAAACCAAATTGCTGTTTATTGCACCTGAAACGCTTACTAAACAAGAGAATATTGAGTTTTTCCAGCAAGTCAATGTATCTTTTGTAGCTGTTGATGAAGCACATTGTATTTCGGAATGGGGGCATGATTTTCGACCAGAATATCGCCGTATTCGCCTAATGTTGGATGCTATCGGAGAGAGTATTCCTGTGGTAGCTCTTACTGCTACAGCTACGCCAAAGGTACAATCAGATATTGTGAAGAACCTCAATATGGAGGAGCACAATACCTACATCTCTTCCTTTAACAGGGATAATCTTTATTATGAGGTTCGCCCGAAAGGGAAAAAAGAGCAAACCATCCGTGATATTATTCAGGTGGTCAAAAGTATGGATGGAAAGTCGGGGATTGTTTATGTGCAAAGCCGCAAATCTGCTGAAGAAATAGCAGAAGCCTTAGCCGTAAATGATGTTCGGGCTGCTCCTTATCATGCAGGCTTGGATGCCAAAACCCGTAGTAAGACCCAAGATGCTTTCCTGATGGAGGACATTGATGTTATAGTGGCCACCATTGCATTTGGGATGGGGATCGATAAGCCAGATGTCCGATTTGTTATTCATTACGATATTCCTAAAAGTATTGAAAATTATTACCAGGAAACAGGGCGTGCTGGTCGTGATGGCCTTGAAGGGAGATGTGTAGCCTTCTATAGTTATAAGGATATCCTTAAGTTGGAAAAGTTCCTGCGGGATAAGCCAGTCGCTGAACGAGAAATGGGCGTGCAACTCATGCATGAGGTGATGGCTTACGCCGAAACGACCGCCTGTCGTCGCCGCTTCCTATTGCACTATTTTGGAGAAGAATACGATGAGGGGAATTGTAATAAAATGTGCGATAACTGTCGCCACCCTAAAGAAAAAGTAGAAGTAAAAAAAGAGGTTCTGATTGCGCTAAATGCAGTCGTTCGACTCGACGAGAACTACGGAATCAAAATCCTGATTGATTTTATCAAAGGAAAAGGGACTAAAGAAATTAAAGATTTTCGCTTTGATAAGCGGGAAGGGTTTGGAGCAGGAAAGGATAAAGATGAGACTTTCTGGAATAGCGTTATCCGCCAAGCACTGCTTAATAATTTGATTTATAAAGATGTAGAGACTTATGGATTGATAAAAATGCATCCTGCAGGGCATGAATACATCGCGAACCCAACAAGCTTCGAGATTCCTATCGATCATAACTACGAAGCCGAAATGGCGGAGGCCAAGATCGAGAATAGTGGAAAAACGTCTGTTTTAGACGATCAGCTTTTGAAAATGCTGAAAGACTTACGTCGTAAAGAAGCTAAACACAAAGATGTTCCTCCTTTTGTTATTTTTCAAGACCCGAGCTTGGAAGATATGGCAACACAGTACCCGATCACTCTGGATGAAATGGCACATGTCTCAGGGGTAAGTGTTGGTAAAGCCCGTCGCTATGGCCGCCCGTTTTTGGAGTTGATTGAAGCTTACGTTGAAGCAAATGACATTATTCGCCCTACAGAGTTTGTTGTCAAACAAGTGGCAAATAAGTCTCGGATGAAAGTGAGTATTATTCAAGGCATTGACCGTAAGATTCCACTAGAGGATTTAGCAAGCTCAAACAGCCTCTCTATGGAAGACTTGATGGCAGAACTAGATGCGATTGTGACCTCTGGGACTAAAGTCAGCTTGGATTATTACTTGGAAGAAAACTTGGATGAATACGCCAGGGAAGATATCATGGAGTATTTTATGCAAGCTGAATCAGATTCTATAGAAGAGGCTTTTGCTGAATTGAAAGAAGATGATATTACAATAGAAGAAATTCAGTTAGTGAGGATCAAATTCCTCTCTGATATGGCTAATTAGGTATCTGATGGAAATCATGATTATTAATGGCCCTAACCTTAACCTGTTAGGGCGCCGGCAGCCCGAAATTTATGGAGAAGACTCTTTTGAAGATTTTCTCCTCCACCTTAAAGGACTTTTTCCGGAGGTGAGCTTACATTATTTTCAATCAAACTCAGAAGGAGGACTGATTGATAAATTGCACGAGGTGGGTTTCAGTTATGATGGGATTATCCTTAATGCAGGTGCTTATACTCACACCTCTGTAGCGATCGCTGATGCAATTGCGGGAATTGATACCCCCGTGATCGAGGTGCATATCTCTAATGTTTATAAACGAGAATCTTTTCGACAACACTCTTACCTGTCTCCTCATTGTGAAGGAGTAATCGTTGGCTTTGGTTTGCGGGGGTATGAGTTAGCGGTGCATTATCTACTTTGATACACTCAGAAACGCTTAATTGTAGGCAAAAAAATGAAGGATATCTCAACAGAGACACCCTTCACGATGAAATCACCCGACTGTTGTATCCAAAACAGTTCGATCAAATTTAACATTTTCTTCACAATTCGGTCAACTGTAGTATGTTTTTTTGTGCTTGTACCCTTAAACAAGTAACAAATTCCTGTTTTTGACCGATTAGTGGGCAGGTTATGTTATCATATGTGCAAATGAAACCTGTACGCACAAGCGTAGAAAATTCATTGTGTTTTTATTTTTAGACTTTTCATTTGGACAAAAGTCACACTCAGTTGTTATTTGAAAAGCTAGTCGACTTTAAGGTGGAAACGCCCTTTAATCTAATGATTTATGATGGCGTTCAATAAACCTTTCATGGATGTGACAAAAGTCACTAACAACTTGATTAAAGAACAATTATCTTTGTCAATGGACTTTTTATTGTCCATTAAAATGGAAAGTCGCTCTGGTTTATCAAAAGGAAACTCACAGAAACGGCCTTTCTTCCCATGGATTCTAAAGTTTGCAACTATGATTAAAAATCTACTTTTCTTCACGGTGTTATTGTTCGGTACGATTCATTTTGCCTTTGGGCAGGTACAGGACGTAGTCAACTATCGAACCATTGATGGTTCGCAGAATAATCTTGCCGACCCTTTATTAGGCGCGGCTCATTCCCCTTTGGTGCAAAGAACAACGGTTGGTTTTGCTGATGGCTACAGCGCCGTCGGAGGTGTTTCCCGGCCGAATCCCCGTGAAGTTTCCAATAGTCTTTTTAATCAAAACACGCCGCTAAATGATCCATTGGCATTAAGTGATTTTATATGGGTCATAGGCCAGTTTATTGACCATGATATTGGCTTAACAGGAGATGGCCCCGAGCCCTTGTTTATTGATGTGCCTTCTGGTGATCCTTGGTTTGACCCTCTGGGGGCAGGAATGGCGGTCATCCCTATGCACAGGAATACATTTGACCCAACTTCAGGAACAGATACCTCTAACCCTCGACGTTACCTCAATGAAATTACAGCATTTATTGATGCATCGGGCGTTTATGGATCGGATTTGGATCGAGCAAATTGGTTGAGAACATTTTCTGAAGGAAAATTAAAAACGTCTGAAGGGAACCTCTTACCTTATAACACAGTAACAGGGGAGTTTGATGATCCAATTGATGCGAGTGCCCCGCACATGGATAATGCGACGGGAATTTCTACTGTTATTTTTGTAGCTGGGGATGCACGCGCAAGTGAAAATCCACTACTAGCAACAATGCACACACTTTTTGTAAGAGAGCATAATCGACAGTGTGAGCTATTAGTACAAAAATATCCTGATTGGACTGATGAGCAATTATACCAACACGCGCGTAAAATTGTCGGTGGCTTGATTCAGTCGATCGTGTATGATGAATGGTTGCCAGCGATAGGCTTGCAACTGACGCCTTATAGTGGTTATGATGAAACCATAAATCCACAATTGTTTAATGTATTTACTGCTGCTGCTTTTCGTATGGGGCATACGCTGTTAAGTTCCAATTTGATGCGGCTGGATAACGAGGGGAATGTTATCCCTCAGGGTAACATGACTTTACAGGATGCTTTTTTTAACCCCTATGCTATTCAAGAAACAGGTGGGATAGAGCCTTTTCTAAAAGGGATGGGAGTGCAGATTCAGCAAGAATTCGATGCTAAAGTGATCAGTGATGTTCGCAATTTTTTATTCGGTCAGCCGGGGTTTGGCGGACTTGATCTAGCTTCCATTAATATTAACCGTGGCCGAGAGCGTGGTTTGCCTGATTTTAATACTGTACGGGAAAATTTTGGATTAGCACCCTATAATTTTTTTCAGCAGATTAATTCCAGTGCTGCTGTATTTACACGTTTGTTGACTTTGTATACCGACATCAATGACATTGATCCTTGGGTTGGAATGTTGGCAGAGCGCACCGTTCCTGGATCGATCTTTGGGCAGACACTCCATGAAATTTTGAGCGAACAGTTTACTGCGTTACGTGATGGTGATCGCTTTTATTATTGGAATGACCCGGTGCTTACTGACACAGAGAAAAATTATATTCACAATACGACGTTACGGGATGTTATCATGTACAATACAGATATCAATCTGATGCAGGATAACGTTTTTGGCGCACTGCCTCATCAGGAGATTTGTGATAACATGACCCTTGATCTATCTGGGCAGGTAAGGACGGCTAATGGTATCCCCGTTTCCGGGGTAAACCTAGAGCTGACATTTGGTACTGAACTGATGATGCAGTCCACAAGTGAGGATGGTGCCTATGGTTTTGCTGAAATGCCATTCTGCGACCTTAGCCTATTACTTCCCGTGTTGAATGAAGATCACCTCAATGGCGTTTCAACATTTGATATTATCCAAATACAGAAACACATATTAGGTATAGTTCCATTTACTAGCCCCTATCAGCAGATCGCTGCTGACGTTAATGCCAGTGGTACAATTACGACGATTGATCTTATTCGACTCCGGAAGGTCATCTTGGGGATAGATGCCGATTTTGGGAATAACACTTCGTGGCGCTTTGTCTTAGGAGCTTATGAGTTTCCGGAAGGTGAAAACCCACTTGCACAGGATTTTCCAGAATGGTTGGATTTCTATTCTGAGCATGCCTCCGATTACAATAGTGGCTTTATTGCTATAAAAGTTGGTGATGTAAATAATAGTGTAGACCCGCTTCTCGAAGGTTCGGGAGAGCCACGTTCACTACAGAAAGACTTGGAACTGGTTTTTGACAATCAACAACTGAAAGCGGGCGAATTGATCACGATAAACCTGCGTTTGCAATCAAAGGAAGCCTTACAAGGCTGGCAGTTTGGATTACAACTTAAGGATGCCGAAATAATAGATGTTTCCGGAGATTGGCCATCGGAGTATTTAACTGCTAATAACAATGAGTTTAGAATGAGTTGGAATACAGTTGAAGCTAGTCAAGCAAATGGCCAACTCAAATTGACAATTCTTCCCAACGTTGATAGTGAATTAGCAGATATTATTCTCTTTAGTCGAGTACTGGCCGCGGAGGCTTATGACGCTTCAGGGCAAGTTTACGGGCTGTCATTGAAAATGAATGAAAAGCAGCAAGAGAACATTTTTGGGCAAAATGAGCCAAATCCTTTCCAGGCACAAACCCAAATTCCTTTTACACTTAGCAACGGGGACATGGTTAGCTTCAAGCTTTTTTCTGTAGATGGTAGGGTTGTTTATACAAACAGTCAATACCTTTCAGCAGGTAATCATGCTTGGGTTATTGAGGAAGGTATTATTGGCGACGAGATTGGTGTTTTCTTCTATCAGATCGTGACATCCACAGAAACAGTTACTAAAGCAATGGTGAAGCAATAAAATAAATCAAATGTAATCATTTGATATACAGTTGATTACATTTGATTTTCTTTCTTTTTTTGCTAAAGAGGGAGCCTTGATTGTTTTTTTTCCGATGAAAACCATAACTTTGCAATAACAATAATCCCATGACTAACTTTTGTGAGTAAAATTCTTTACTTGCATCTTGCATTACACCATCCAATCGCAAACGCCCATACCTGTTTGCTAACTTTAATAGATTATTGTTAAATTGATATAATTAGAAGTAACAGGAAGGCTTAAGCTTATTCCTATGCTTTTATATATAATATTTAGTCACAATGCTTTATATTGTGACGATTTTTGACGACGACCAAAAAATAGTGCTGGATAATTACTGTAATCCGGTAGTTGTTCGGACGACCTAGACCGTGCTATATGAATAGCGCATACATGACCTTTTTTTATTCATAACAAATTGTAATCTTATGCAAACATTTAACCCCCTGTCAGGGTTACTTAGCAAAGTAAACATTTTCATTTTATTAATGAGTTGTTTTGCTTTGACTAACCTTGTGGCTCAAGTCTCAGTTAACAGTGCCATTGCTCCTAATGGTACAAGTGTCGCTGGGCCTTTGGGCGTTGCTGATTGTGATGGTAATCTTCCATCAGCAGACAATCTCACTCAGTTTAATACAGGAATTCCATCACAAGATTTTACAGATTTAGCTGTTCAATTTGGCGGTGCAGCAGACTTTGTTGTTCCTGCTTCTTGTGGGGAAGTGACACTTTGTAATGTCTACGCTAGTGGATTTTTTGGAAACGGAGGAATAGCGGGAACTTTCCTTAACTCAAATATTCCTGTTCGTCTTTCAGTTTATGAAGATGATGGAAACAAACCAGGAACTTTAGTCTTTTCTGAAGAATTTGCAGGAGCCGATGCGGATCCTGAAGGAGATGATGATGTTGTTCTTGAAGTAACAGACGCTACCGTATTAACACCTGGTGCTCGTTACTGGGCTAGTATTCAGCCTGTTATGCCATTTGCTGGTTTTGGGCAGTGGTATTGGCGTCTAGCTCCTCCAGCGGAAGGTACAAATTACGCTTGGGGTAGTTTTGGTGGTGCATTTGGTTGCCCAGGATGGACAGCTGACGCTCCAGGAGCAGGAGGATGCCAAGGAGGTGTTCCTGCCGGTTTTGAAGACCTTTCGTTTCGTGTCGACTATAGCGAAGAAATTGCTGAAGCAGATTTCGGTTGTATCGCTAACGTAAACGTTACACTTGGTGCTGAATGTACAGCTACGATTACTCCTCAAATGGTTTTGACAGGGAGTGAGTTGGGTTGTTTTGATGCGGTTATTACTGTTGATGGCGGTAACACTGATGTTATTTCTGGCTGTGGTGATCACACTTACATGGTAGAAATTTTCAGTGGTAGTTCTTTAGTTTACACCTGTTGGGGAGACATTTTTGCAGAAGACAAGACCGACCCAGTAGTAGAGTGTCCTGCTGACACAGACGAAGTAACTGTTGATTTCGACCTTCAGACTTTGGAAGGAAGCATCGACGGGACAGAAGACCAGTTGGAACTGGACAATTACTCTTGTTTCCAGAGTTTCTTCGAGCCTGCTCCAGGGTTTGCTTACAACTACGATCTGGTGACCTTCACAGTATCTCCTGATCTACCAGCTACTGATGTGTACAACATCCAGACGGCTTCAAATATTCCTGGTTTAATCATTTCTTTACACCAGGGCGAATTCAACCCGGAAAACCCATGTGAAAACGTATTGGGTGGCTCTGAGGGAGCTTACTTCATTGATCCATTCTTTGGTATCAATGCGTTTTTTGCTCAAGACTTCCGCATAGAAATGCCTTTGGAGCCAGGTCAGACGTATACGCTGATGTTGGCTAACACGAGCTTCGGTTCTACTGGTGATTATGTCGTAGGTATTGTAAGTGATAATGGTGGCACATTCAGTTCACCATTTAGCGCACCTGCACCAGTAGCAGTAACACTGCCATTGTTGTGTGAAGACGTTGATTTGATCGAGTTTGAGACACCTCAAAGCTGGATCGTTGATGCCGACGGTACGTTAGACTTCACAGCTACACGTAATACCTTCTTCGGAGGTAGCACTTCTGCCTTGAATGCATTCCTTGATAAATTGGAACTTGGAGGTGTACCTTTAGCTACAGACAACTGTGGACCAATGGTAGTTACCTTGTCAGATGATGTATCCTCTGCTGGTGATTGTGGGGCCATTACGCTAACGCGTACGTTCTCTGTTGCTGATCGCTACGATGGTACGTGTATTGGTGCCCCCCGTACAGATGTATGTGTGCAGACCTTCACGTTCAACCGTCCATCGGTTTTTGATTTGATCGTACCACCTTTCACAGCAGTGATCGAGTGTGATGAGAACTTTGCTACAGACGGTAGCGTAGGTGGTCCTGACGACAACCCATCTGCTTCTGTTACTTCTTATCCTTTCATTTTAACGGCATCTGGTTACCGTGATCTTAATGATGTGTACTGTAACCTGGGCGCATCTTACTCTGATGAGCCTCGGATTGATGTATGTGATGGAACTTACAAGTTCCGCCGTGAGTGGAACCTTATCGACTGGTGTGACCCAGCGAACTCTTTCATTTACAACCAATTGATTAAAGTAGGCGACTTCACTGGTCCAGTTATCAGTGGTATTCCTGCCGAAATCAACGTATCTACGTCACCATTCAGCTGTTTGGCTAACGTAGTTATTCCTTGTCCTACCATTGCTGATGGCAACGGTTGTTCAAGCGTAAGTGCAA
>NZ_JBOEFX010000035.1:0-6064 GCF_050633125.1 Lewinella sp. | reverse complement strand
GGGCGACTGTGATGGTGACGGTGTAACTGATGAGGATGAGACCAATGGTGTTGACGACGATTTCTCTACGCCTGGTGACAATACCGATCCACTTGACCCCTGTGATTACAATCCTGCCGATCAAGGTACGCCGAATGCTGCCTGGAACATGGCGGACTGTGATGACGATGGTAACCCGAACGGCGGTGATCCTGACCCAGCAGTAGCTACAGCTACAGATGATCCAGGTTCAGCCACTCCTGGAATGGCAAGCACGATTGACATCCTTGGTAATGATGACTTCCTGGATAATCTTGACCCTGCTAATGTTGGTACAACTGCTATCACGCAGACTGGTGGCACAGCAGCGGGTACGGTTGTCTTTGATGCTAACACGGGTGAACTGATCTACACGCCGACCTTTGGCGAAGCAGGCATGATGGTAACGATTATTTATCAAGTATGTAATACAGATCCTGTTCCTGATGTTTGTGCTACGGCAACGGTAACAATTACGGTTACTGACCAAGATAGTGACGGTGACGGTGTGTTAGATTCTGATGAAGTGACTGACATGACTGATCCTAATGATCCTTGTAGCCTGGTACTGGCTAGTGTTAGCCAGAATGCGACCGACATGGGCGATTGTGATGGCGACGGTGTAACGAACGCTGACGAAATCAACGGTACCGACGGCGATTTCTCTACACCTGGTGATAACACCGACCCTAACGATCCTTGTGATTTGAATTTAGGAGATGTTAGCCAGAATGCAACCAGTACGGGCGACTGTGATGGTGACGGTGTAACTGATGCGGATGAGATCAATGGTCTTGACGACGATTTCTCTACGCCTGGTGACAATACTGATCCTAACGATCCTTGTGATTACAATCCTGCGGATCAGGGTACCCCTGATGCTGCCTGGAACATGGCGGACTGTGATGATGATGGCAACCCGAATGGTAGCGATCCTGATCCTGTTGTTGTTACAGCTACGGATGATCCAGGTTCTGCCACTCCTGGAATGGCAAGCACCATTGACATCCTTGGTAATGACGACTTCCTGGATAACCTTGACCCTGCCAATGTTGGTACAACAGCTATCACGCAGACTGGCGGCACAGCAGCGGGTACGGTTGTCTTTGATGCCGACACGGGTGAATTGATCTACACGCCGACCTTCGGTGAAGCGGGTATGATGGTAACGGTTGTTTATCAGGTATGTAATACTGATCCTGTTCCTGATGTTTGTGCTACGGCAACGGTAACGATTACGGTTACGGATCAAGATAGCGATGGCGACGGTGTGTTAGATTCTGATGAAGTGACTGACATGACCGATCCTAATGATCCTTGTAGTCTGGTACTGGCTAGTGTTAGCCAGAATGCTACCGACATGGGCGATTGTGATGGCGACGGTGTAACGAACGCTGACGAAATCAACGGTACCGACGGCGATTTCTCTACGCCTGGTGATAACACCGACCCTAACGATCCTTGTTCTTTGAATTTAGGAGATGTTAGCCAGAATGCAACCAGTACGGGCGACTGTGATGGTGACGGTGTAACTGATGCTGATGAGATCAACGGTACCGACGGCGATTTCTCTACGCCTGGTGATAACACCGATCCTAGCGATGCTTGTGATCTGAATTTAGGAGATGTTAGCCAGAATGCGACCGACACGAGCGATTGTGACGGTGACGGTGTAACGAACGCTGACGAGATCAACGGTACTGATGGTGACTTCTCTACGCCTGGTGACAATACCGATCCTAACGATGCTTGTTCATTGAACGTGGCTGATGTTACGGTGGTAGCTACCAGTGCAGGCGATTGTGACGGCGATGGCGTAACCAACGCTGACGAGATCAACGGTACGGATGGCGATCCATCTACACCTGGCGATAATACCGATCCTAATGATCCTTGTTCTTTGAACTATTTGGATGCTACAGTAGTAGCTACAGATACGGGTGACTGTGATAACGACGGAGTTACTAATGCCGATGAAGTAAATGGCCTTGATGGCGATCCTAACACCCCTGGTGATAATAGTGATCCCCTGAACCCATGTGACCCTAATCCAAGTGCTCCTGCTTGTCTTGCTGAACTTCAATTGCGCGTTGCTTTGCAAGGTGCTTTATTTGACACTGGCTCTTCCCTGATGCGTGATGATTTACGCACTGGTGGCTATCTGCCAATGGCTGAACCTTATACTGCTTTAGCTGGACGCTTTGTTCATGCTGGCGCAGGTGGTGGTGAGACGACTACTGCTGGAATTTTAGCAGCCAATACAGGTACTGCGAATGCTATTGTTGACTGGGTATTCGTAGAATTACGGGACCCTACCGATCCTACTGTAGTGGTAGAGACACGTTCTGCACTGCTCCAAAGAGATGGAGATGTAGTGGACGCTGCTGATGGCACTTCTCCATTAACGTTTAGTGGTGTTGTAGGAAGTAGCTACTATGTAGCGGTCAAGCACCGTAACCACCTAGGAGTAATGACTGCTGCTACCGTATCCTTTACGGTAACTGGAACAATCGTTGATTTCACGATAGCAAATGCTGCGGATCTCTACGATATCCCAGGAGTTACTAACTATGATGGTTTTGAACAGGTATCGATCAATGGTGTTCAGGCGCTATGGGCTGGCAATACCAATGCCGATACGAAGGTGAAATACCAGGGTCCAGCTACGGATAACGGACCAATATTGGTTCGTGTGATTACCGATCCAGGCAATAATCCTGGTTTCACTTATAATTACAATAATTCTCTGGGTTACGAATTGTCTGATGTTAATATGGACGGTAAGACGAAATACCAGGGTACTCAGAACGACCCGAGTTACATCTTTATCAATGTACTCTTCAATTACTCCACTCTCAATACGGGTGGTTTGTATAACTATGATTTCTTAATTGAGCAACTGCCTTAACAGATTGCAATTTTAAGGTTATGTGGAGCAAGTGGGATTCCCTTTAATAGGGAATCCCATCTCCCATTACAAACAATGAACATTTGCTAATTTTTAAATTTAATCTCATTGAAATGAAAAAGTTCTTACAGTTGTTTTTACTGTTTGTTCTCGGCATTTCTGCGCTACAGGCACAAGACCTGGAATTTACCTTGCGCTATGACCTAGGTAATGAGCGTTATGAAGTGTATGTACGACCAACGGCTGATGTCGCCAATTTCTTTTGGGGGCCATCACAAATTTCTATTGTCGCTCCGGCCAGTGTGGCTGACGTGCCTTTTGTCGTTACCAGCGTCGCAGCTGGTGCCTGGATCGACAATTCTCAGGTATACGCTCCCGCTGCCGATCCAGGAAGTGATTTTCACGGGGTAGGTTCTTTAGGAGCCTCTACTGTCTTAACGGCGGGACAAGAAACACTGATCTTTTACTTCGAACTCCCAGGGGAAGAATGTGTTCCAGGTTTCCGTTTGTTTGTAAATGGATCAGATCCTGATTCCAATGCCCCTGGAATGATGAATAGTGATTATTTCAACACTATTTTTGGTGGCCCGCAGGGAGGAACGCCTGCTGAACGCTATATCGGTAACTATGACAACCTGGGAGTAGCCTGTGGTTGTGATGATCCTATTACCATTGGTTGTATTGCGAACCTTAATGTCACACTGAATAGTGATTGCCAGGCACGTATCACCCCTGCGATGATCTTAACGGGCGATTATCTCTGCGCAGCAGACTATGATATCAATATTGATGGTCAGGATACCGATGTATTAGCAGGTTGTGGTACACATACCTACATGATTTCCCTCTTTAATACTAATGGTGAGGAAATTTATACTTGTTGGGGCGATGTCTTCGCAGAAGACAAGACGGACCCAGTAGTTACTTGCCCGGTAAACACGAGCAGTGTAACGATGGACTACGAAGCGGACCAAGTAAGTGGTACATTGAGTGCTGCTGATGCATCCTTGAACTTCAACAACTACAGCTGTTTGAACCAAGGTTTCTTGGCAGACGGTGTGCACAATTACGACGTGGTGACTTTCACTACGCCTGATTTTGCTATTCCTGTTGACGTATACACGATTTTGATGGATTCCGATTGGGGTGATGGAAGCATGTTCCTATTCCAGGGCGGTTTCGATCCTGCGTCCCCATGTGAGAACCTAGTAGGTTCTTCTGATGATGCTTTCGTACCTGGAGGTAACATTTTCGATCCAGCACTACGTTTGAGCCTTCCATTACAGCCAAACACGAGCTACACGTTGGTCTTGACCAACTGGTTGACGACTCAGTTTGGTGATTGGACGGTTAGCATCTATTCTGATAACAATACCGGTGTATCAGGTACAGGGTTTACCTCTGTAGCGATTGAAGATACCCGTGATTTGGTATGTGAAGACATCAACTTCATCCGCTTCCAGACGCCTCAGTCTTGGATTGCTAATGCAGCTGGTACGCTTGATTTCAATGCAACGCGTGATGCCTTCTTCGGAGGAAGCACTGCTGCATTGAACGCTTTCATTGCAAAAGTTGAATTGACTGGTTTCCCAGTAGTAGGCGACAACTGTGGCCCTGTATTGGTAACCTTGTCTGATGTTGTTGCATCTGACGGTGACTGTGGAGACGAGCGCATCACGCGTACGTTCACGGTAGCGGATCGTTACGACGGTGCGTGTATCGGCGCCCCACGAGTAGTATCGTGTGATCAGATCATCACCTTCCGCAAGCCAACGATTGGCGATATCGTATTCCCACCATTTGTAGCTCCTTTGGAGTGTGACGAGAACTTTGCACTTGATGCGAACGGTAATCCTCACCCATCAGCCTCTGGCTACCCATGGTTGCGTACTGCCTTTGGTTTCTACGACCTTGACCAGGTATACTGTAACATCGGAGCATCTTACTCTGATGAGCCACGTATCACTGTTTGTGAAGGTACTTACAAGCTGCGTCGTGAGTGGAACATCATCGATTGGTGTAACCCAGGCGGTTCAGGTACCTTGAACCAGTTGATCAAAGTATTTGATGCTACAGGTCCAGTTATCAGTGGTATTCCTGCGGTCATCAACGTATCTACGTCACCATTCAGCTGTTTGGCGAATATCGCGATTCCTTGTCCTACCCTTACCGACGGTAACGGCTGTTCAAGTGTATCTGCAACGACTTACACGGTACTTGCCAACGGCGTTTCTTTCTTCGCCGGCGGTGACTTGTGTACAGGCGCAGTAGTACAGGCACCAATTGGTCAGCACATCCTGATTGTATGTGCAGAAGATGACTGTGGTAACGAAACTTGTGTTGAATACCCAGTAAACGTAACAGACGAGATCGAGCCAAGTGCATCATGTGATGATGAGTTGAACGTATCTATCGGCGGTGGCGATGTAGCCAACGGCATCGAAGGTATCGCTCGCATTTTTGCTACGGATGTAAACGAAGGATCTAACGACAACTGTGGACCAGTAACGTTGGAAGTACGTCGTAACTACTGGCGTAACAACACTTGTGATGCAAGTGCTAACCGTTGGAGCGCATGGGGCCCTCATGTAGACTTCTACTGTTGTGATATCGACAACGAAATCACGATTGAACTACGTGTAACTGATCAGTCAGGTAACCAGAACATCTGCTGGATGGTGATTACCCCTGAAGATAAACTGAACCCTTACTGTTATGCACCAGCACCAGTAACGTTGACCTGTTCTGATTTGCCATTGGCTTTCCCTGGAGATATCCAGACTGCTTACGACGAAGACTTCGCAGCTACTTCTATCATGATGAGCTCTATCTTCGGCGGAGCAACAGGAACAGACAACTGTGCTGTTGACACTATCGTAGAGCGTACACCAAACATCCAGGTTAACGATTGTGGTTGGGGATCAATCACTCGTCGTTTCGAAGCTTGGCAGCTACGCCCAGAAGGCGATGCTAACGGCAACGGCGCTATTGATATCAACGAAGTATTCCGTTCAACGAACAGCTGTAGCCAGCTGATCACGATCACGGAAGTACACGATTTTGTTATCGACTTCCCAGAAGATGCTGACGCTGACTGTACTGATCCTGATGTACCAACGATTATCACTACCACTGATG
>NZ_JBOEFX010000034.1:0-4983 GCF_050633125.1 Lewinella sp. | reverse complement strand
AGCTGCGGGTACTGGCGAAGAAAATTACGAAACGTCTTCAGCTAACGGTGGCGCTGTACACAAGATCATTACGAATGAAGATGACATGGTTACGCTGAAAATTGGTGCATCTGTAGATGACGAATTAGACGGTCAACCAAGTGATGATGCCGATGGAGATGGAGCTGACGATGATGGCTTCGATCCTACGAGTGTTATGTTTGTCCGTGGTCAATCAGAAGATCTTACGATCCCCGTGATGAACATGACGGGCGGCCCTGCGAAGTTGACGGTCTACATAGACTGGAACAACGACGGTGTATTTGATGGTACAGACGAGATGTACTTTACAACGGTAGCCGATCAGTCGACGTCCGCGATCCTGGCGGGTATTACACCTCCAACTGGCGCATCGATCAACGATGAAATCGGCATGCGCTTCCGTTTGACAACGGACATGACGATGAGCCCAACGGGCCCTGCCCCTGACGGCGAAGTAGAAGACTACGAAATCATGGTAATGGCGTTTGACTACGGAGACCTTGTCGACGGAGCTGCGGGTACTGGCGAAGAAGATTACGAAACGTCTTCAGCTAACGGTGGCCCTGTGCACAAGATCATCACGAACGAAGATGACATGGTTACGTTAAAAATAGGCGATACCATTGACGATGAATTAGATGGTCAACCAAGCGCTGATGCCACTGGAGACGGTGATGACGAAGACGGCTTCGATCCTACGAGCGTAATGTTTGTAACCGGCCAGTCCGTTGATCTGGATATTCCAGTAATGAACATGACGGGTGCTCCTGCGAAGTTGACGGTCTTCATTGATTGGAACAACAACGGAGATTTTACCGATATGGGTGAGATGTACTTTGTAGATGTACCTGATCAAGCTGCAAGTGTAACGATAGCAGACATTGTTCCTCCATTTACGACGACCCTCAATGACGAAATCGGTTTCCGTATTCGTCTGAGTTCTGATATGGACGCGAGCATGAGTCCTACCGGTCCTGCCCCTGATGGCGAAGTAGAAGACTACGAGATCATGGTAATGGGTTTTGACTACGGTGACCTCATTGATGGTACAGCAGGTACTGCCGAGCAGGATTACCAAACACAAAGTGCCAATGGTGGTCCATCGCATAAAATCATCACCAATGAAGACGATATGGTCTTACTCAAGATCGGATCACTACTGGATGATGAAGCCGACGGTCAACAAAGTAGTAATGCTACAGGTGATGTTACGGACGAGGACGATGAAGATGGTTTCGATCCAATGAGTATCATGTTTATGACCAACCAGAGTGTTGATATTGACATTCCGGTGATGAATATGACGGGTAGTGAAGCGAAGTTGGTCTTCTATATCGACTGGAACAATGATGGTGAATTTGGCCCTGATGAAATGTATTCAGCCCAAGTGCCCGACCAGGCGACCACGGTTACCCTGGTAGGAGTGACGCCACCATTAACGGCCACCCTTAATGATGATATCGGAATTCGTATTCGTTTGAGTACGGATCAGGATGCGGTGATGAGCCCTTATGGCCCTGCGCCTGATGGAGAGGTGGAAGATTACGAAATCCCTGTGATGGGCTTTGATTACGGTGACTTAAATGACGTAGTTGCGGGCACCAATGGTGATGCCAACGCTCCGCTTACTCCTGCTGATTACCAAACGACTGCTGCTGATAACGGCCCTGCCCACAAAATTCTGACGAATGATCTTGATGAGGTATTATTGAAAATTGGTAACTCAGTAGATGATGAAGTCGACGGTCAGCCAAGTGCTGATGCAGGTGCAACGGGTGGTGATGATAACAATGCCGCAGCAGGCACGATGGATGCCGACGATGAAGATGGTTTGGACATGAATAACCTACCAGTGTTCATCTTGACGCAAACGACGACCCTGGACATTCCAGTGATGAACATGACGGGAACAGAAGCGACGATAGCAGTTTATGTAGATTTCAACAAGGACGGTTTCCTTGATCCTGCAACGGAGAAATTTACAGCTCCTGTAGCTGATGGCGCAACAAACGTAACGGTAAGTGTCGGTCCTATTCCAGCAACCTCAGTAGTTGGCCAGGATCTAGGTCTACGTATTCGCCTGGCCAATGAGATGGCTGAAGTAATGACTTCTACCGGTATTGCTAATAGTGGAGAAGTAGAAGATTACATGATCCAAATCATCGGTTTTGATTACGGTGATTTACCTGATACCTACACAACAACGGGCCCCGAAGCTCCGCGCCATATTGTGAGTGAAGACTTGAAGCTTGGATCATGTGTAGATACAGAAATTGATGGTATCCCCGAGGCCATGGCGGGCATGATGCAAGGAGGTGATGATGCTGATCCTGGCCTGTTTACTTTCGGTACTTGTACCGATGGCAGCGACGAAGACGGTATTGTATTTAGCCACCCATTCATTCCTGGCAACGAGTCATGTATCACGGTAAGTGCCATGAACATGACCGGTGAAGATGCTGTACTACAAGTATGGATCGACTGGAACGGCGACGGTATGTTTGGTGCTGGTGAAGAATTGGTCTTCAATGATGCTATTGTCCCCCCAGGCGGAGTTGATGGTGCCGAATACTGCTTCCCAGTACCAACCGTCGTTGGTTACAGCGAAGGATCTTTATTCATCCGTGCTCGCTTGAGCCCCGATGGTGGCCTTACGCCTGATAGCCAAACTGGTGTAGTACCTTTTGGTGAGATAGAGGACTACAAAGTCAAGCTCAGTAAAGTAGGAAGCCTGGTATGGGAAGACTACAACGGCAACGGTGTACAAGACGAAGCCGGTGATCTTGGGATCAATGGTGTAGATGTAGAACTGTTATGGTTTGGTCCTGACGGCGATGTAAACACCACGGATGATAACCGCACTTACACGGTAACGACCGGAAATGACGGCACCACTGATGGCATTTACAGTTTCTGTGGCTTGAACCCTGGAACTTACAGTATCAGTATACCAACCCTACCTGGTGACTATGTACCAACCTGGTCTGATATTCCTGGCGATGATGTTATCGACAGCGACGACCATGCAGGTGTTGAATTCACCATTGTAGACCCAATGGGCCTACCGGAAGGTGAAAACGGTACGGGTGATAACCCCGGCGGTATCAATGGCTTCCCTGATATGCAGGATGATTTGAGCTTCGACTTCGGTGCTTACATCCCGGCAGAACTAGGTGATTACGTATGGCTTGATGAAAGCTACGAAAATAATGATGATACACAGGTAAGTACAGGTGCAGTGCCTGACCTACCGATCGAAGGAGTGACCGTTACCCTGATGGGTACGAATAATGTTGGTCAGCCAGTAATGCTGGTGTTAACGACTGACGAAAACGGTTACTACAAGTTCGAAGACCTGGCTCCTGGTAGCTACAAAGTGATCTTTGATGCGAGTACGGCACTGGGCGAGTGTGGACCGATCTTACTAGCAGTCGCTCAAAACTCTCCAAACGGAGATGATACGACGGACTCTGACCAGAACGCTGGTTTTGTGACCCCATTCTACGATCTGTTCTCCGGTGATGATATCGAGACGGTAGATGGTGGTTTTGTAGAACCTCCGATCGAACTGGGTTGTATCGCTAACCTGAACGTAACCCTAGATGCGAACTGTAGTGCTACGATTACAGAAGACATGATTCTAACGGGCCTTTACGGCTGTGTTGATGAGTTCATCATCACGGTTGACGGAACGGATAGCAATGTACTGTACGGCTGTGGCGAACACACCTACATGATCCAGATTGTGGAAGACGGCGAGATTGTCTACACCTGTTGGGGAACAATCTTCGCAGAAGACAAAACGGATCCAGTGATCGATTGTCCTGATGACACGGACAGTGTGACGCAAGACTACGATGCCTACCAGGCAACGGGTACTTTGGAAGCGAGTGATGCTACTTACAACTTCAACGAGCATAGCTGCTTAACGCAAGTATGGCTGGTTGATGGAGAGCACAACTACGATGTATTGACCTTCACTACGCCTGATTTTGCTACCCCTGTAGACATCTACACGATTGTAGCGAACACACAGTGGGGTGATGGTAGCTTGTTCCTGTTTGATGGCGACTTTGATCCTGCTTCTCCTTGTGAGAACATCATCGGATCATCTGATGACAATGGTCTGGCACCAAACAGTCCATTTGATCCATCACTACGAATGAGTTTACCATTGAGTCCAAATACGACTTATACGCTGGTCTTGACCAACTGGCTGACGACACAGTTAGGCGATTGGGACATCACGATTTACTCTGATGAGAACGTAGGGCTTATCGATGGCGACTTTACAGCTGTTTCTATAGAAGAAACCCGTGACCTTGTCTGTAATGATATCAACAATATCCTCTTCGAGACGCCTCAAAGCTGGATCGCTGATGCAGCGGGTACTTTAGACTTCAATGCGACGCGTGATGCCTTCTTCGGAGGAAGCACTGCTGCCCTGAATGCCTTTATTGCGAAGTTAGGCCTCACAGGCTTCCCTGTTGTGGGTGACAACTGTGGCCCCGTACTGGTGACTTTGTCTGATGTTACGGATGCTGATGGCGATTGTGGTGAAGAGCGGATTACCCGTACGTTCACGGTTTCTGATCGCTATGATGGCGTATGTATTGGTGCTCCACGCACAGCTACTTGTGATCAGGTTATTACCTTCCGCAAGCCAACGATTGGCGATTTGGTGTTCCCATCAACAGTAGCCCTGGTGGGTTGTGATGAAGACTATGCAGTGGATGCCAACGGCAACCCTCATCCTTCAAGAACAGGTTACCCCTGGTTGCGTACCGCCTTCGGCTTCGAAGACCTGGATGAAATCTACTGCAACATTGGCGCGAGCTACTCAGATGAGCCTCGTATCGATGTGTGTGAAGGCACCTACAAGCTACGTCGTGAATGGAACATCATCGACTGGTGTAACCCTGGCGGCTCAGGTACGATTGACCAGCTGATCAAAGTTGGTGA
>NZ_JBOEFX010000033.1:0-7849 GCF_050633125.1 Lewinella sp. | reverse complement strand
CTTCAACACCGTTGGCTACATCGCCACCGCCGATAGATACGTTCAATTCGTCGTTACAAGATGCTGTAGGCTCGATACGGTCAGCTACATTGATAATGTACGACTCACAAGTTTCGTTACCACAATCATCTTCGGCACACAATATTAATCTGTGCTCACCAATTGGCAACTGTAATACATCACCATCAGCAATCTCACCACCAGCGAAGAAAGATTCGCCGTTTGCAAGTAACGTGTAACGAGTAGCAAAAGCTGAAGAACAACCATTGCCATCAGTTACAACAGGTGTAGGGATAGGGAAATTACCCAAACAACCGAATGGTGAAGTAGACAGATCGATTTCAGTAGGGACACCAGTAATTTCAGGACCCGTAGCATCAAACACTTTGATCAACTGGTTCAAGGTACCAGAACCACCTGGGTTACACCAGTCGATGATGTTCCACTCACGACGAAGCTTGTAAGTTCCTTCACATACTACGATACGTGGCTCATCAGAGTAAGATGCGCCAAGGTTACAGTATGCCTGAGCAAGATCATGGAAGCCTAAGGCAGTACGAATCCATGGGTAGCCAGAAGCTGAAGGGTGAGGATTACCGTTGGCATCAACAGCAAAGTCTTCATCACACTCCAATGGTGCTACAAATGGAGGGAATACCAAATCGCCAATCGTTGGCTTACGGAAAGTAAGGACTTGATCACATGATACTACTCGTGGAGCACCTGTACAAGTTGAATTGTAACGATCAGCAACAGTGAAGGTACGTGTGAGTACTTCGTCACCACAGTCTCCTGCTGCAACAACAACATCGCTTAGGGTTACAACAACCTGACCACAGTTATCACCTACAACAGGGATGCCAGTGATCTCTAACTTCTCAAGGAATTCGTTTAATGCTTGCGTGCTACCTCCGAAGAAGGTATTACGTGTTGCATTGAAGTCAAGCGTACCATCTGCATCAGCAATCCAGCTTTGTGGGAAAGTGAAGCGGATACCATCAATATCATCACAAATCAAGTCACGAGTTTCCTCGATATCAACAGCGGTAAAACCAGTACCAGTTACACCTGAATTGTTGTCAGAATAAACATTAATTGTCCAGTCACCAAACTGAGTAGTCAACCAGTTGGTTAATACCAAAGTATAGCTCGTATTTGCCTGTAAAGGCAAGCTCAAACGCAGCGCTGGATCAAAAATGTTACCTCCAGGTACGAATGCATCATCAGATGATCCGATGAGGTTTTCACATGGAGCATCTGCATCGAAACCACCTTGGAATAGGAACAAGCTAGCATCACCCCAATCAGAATCTACGAGGAAAGTATATACATCAACAGGTACTTCAAAGTCAGGTGTAGTGAAAGTAACTACGTCGTAGTTGTGCTCACCATCTACCAAGAAGCCTTGGTTTAAACAGCTGTAGTTATTGAAATTCAATAAATCATCTGTTGCTTCAAGCGTACCTTGCACCTGGTTTGCACCATAGCTCAATGTTACGCTGCTTGCATTAGCAGGACATTCAACGATAGGATCAGTCTTGTCTTCTGCCAAGATATCTCCCCAACAGGTGTTGATCAGGTTACCATTCTCGTCAAAAATTTCTGCAACATAAGTATGTGCACCACAACCAGAAATCACGTCAGAGTCAGTACCATCTACCGTAATTTCAATATTAGAAGCACATTCAAGGTTGTTACCCGTAAGCACCATTGCTGGAGTAATTCGAGCAGAACATTCAGGACCTAAAGTAACATTGAGGTCACCGATACAACCTACTTCCGTTGCTATGAAAGTATTAATAATAGTAACAGTAGCTTCACAATCATCAGTCACACCATTCGCATCAGTAGCTGTTAAAATAACTGTATTAGGACCATCATCTAAACAGATGAATGAATCATTATCTAATGACAGTACTAGACCACCACATGGAGCAGATGAACCTCCATCAACATCCTCAGGGAGAATAACAATAGGGTCGCTATTATCTGCAACAATTTCGATGTCTTGACACAGCGCCTCAGGAGCTTCACAGTCAATGAACTCGAAGTTAATACAGTAAGATAATAATTCACCAGAATCACCACCTGCATCATCACAGATACTCAAGACCCAGTCACCATTGGTTTGTTCTCCGTCAAAGGTAGCAGCGAAAGTACCACCTTCTGGCTCGAAGGTTCCTGTAAAAGGAGCCGCCGCCGCAGTAACATCAGCACCACCATCCATAAAGACAGTATTGGTGTAGTTATCACCAGCACCACCGTTATCAGAAGAAAGATCCAATGTAATTCCGTTTGGAGAAATCAAGGTCATCTCAATATCACTGTCAAAAGTATGAGTTAAGTCAACTTCCACTGAGGCCAGTATAGCAGTAGTACCAATAGTAGCTACAGTCGCTACGGTAGCCGCAGAGGTTGTAGGACCTCCTTCACAAGGAAATCCACCAGTGCCCACAGCTGGGATTGGCTGTGGATTTCCAACACCACAAGCCTGTTCTTCTGGAGAAGCAATATCGAAGTTGATACAGTAGGATAATAATTCACCAGTATCACCACCTGTATCGTCACAGATACTCAATACCCAGTCACCATTGGTTGGTTCACCGTCAAAAGTAGCTGCGAAAGTACCTCCTTGTGGAGCGAAGGTTCCTGTGAAAGGAGCAGCACCGCCAGTAATAGCAGGAGCACCATCCATAAAGACAGTATTGGTGTAGTTATCACCAGCACCACCGTTATCAGAAGAAAGATCCAACGTAATTCCGTTTGGAGAAATCAAGGTGATATCCAAATCTGAATCAAAGGTGTGCGTTAAGTCAATTTCCACTGAAACAATCGTAGCATCTACTCCGATAGTACCTGTTGCAGTAGCTGTTGCAGCAGAGGTCGTAGGGCCACCTACACAAGGAGATCCACCCGTACCCGTCGTTGGAATAAGCTGTGGATTTCCAACACCACAATATGTATCTGTAATGGTTGGAGGAGGAGGAGGAGCTACAAAAGCACCAAAAGTAATGCTGTACTCGTTAAGTGTACCAGTATCGCCACCGGCATCATCAAAAACTTGAAGTACCCAATCACCAGCGATAGCTTCACCGTCAAAGGTAGCTGCAAAAGTACCAGCTTCTGGCGAGAAGGTTCCTGTGAAAGGAGCAGCACCCGTAGTAATGTTAGGAGCACCGTCCATGAAAACGGTCTGGGTGTAGTTATCACCAGCAACGCCATTATCACTGGAAAGGTCTAACGTGGTTCCCATAGGAGATATCAATGTGATATCCAAATCACCGTCAAAGGTATGGGTGATATCCAATTCAACCATATCGATTTGTACATCGACACCGATTACACCCGCACCAACTGCGGTAGCTGCAGAAGTTGTAGTGCTATTGTCATTGATAGCTTGGGGATTACCCGCACCCACAAAAGTTTGGGCTGTGCCCCAGATCGGGACAGCTAGCATGAGCATTAAGCCGAGGCTAAACTGCCATACTGATTTAAGCGTAAAGTTCGCTTGTCTCATAAGATTACAATTTGTTATAAAAAAGTTATGTCGTCAACATCCAAATAACCAACCACTACTACTTGCGTAACGTATTGATTATCAATAAAATAAAAAGGTCGTCGTCGATTTACAAGGAGATTAAAACCTTAGACATTAAGATATCTTAAGGGTCTAACTCACTATAAATCAGCTTAAAGGTAAGATAAATTACCTTTTTTTTAACTCAATTAGTATTTTTTTTTGACTAACGATACACTTGTGCTCCTTCATTGTTATTCACAATGACCAGTAATGGTTTGTTGTTATTTTCCAATTGCAGGAGATTACGAACATCGTAATAGGCATACATCCCGGTTTCGTAAGCTGGTAGTGCTTTAAAACTACCATCTTCTTGACCGATGAGGGTTAATCCTATTCCGGCATCGGAACGGGTTGTTTCTACTTCTCGCTCATAGTAATTACCAGCTAATACCAAGTCCATTATACCATCGGCATTCCAATCACGAGCAACAATACCGAAAACGGGGAATGACTGGGCGATCGCGGGTAGTTTTTCAATAGAAAAACCGCCGTTCCCATTGTTGCGTAAGATAACACTGGAAAACTCATAAGCCTCCAAGGACACTGCTCCGTCCATTCTACCAGCCAATACATCCTCTACTGAAGCTTGAGCAAAATCATGGTAAGTCGGGAATTCCTCCAATACGAAGTCCATTTGCTCAGAGGAACATTGGCGGCCACGCACAGGTAGTTCTTTACCATTCCGATCGTAATAGGCGAGATATACATCATTTGTGCCATTCTCATCAAAGTCATTGATGTAAGCTTTGAAGGGTTTGTCTTTGCTGGCTTTGAACTTAATATTCTTACCTACATTACCGACCACCAAATCCTGATCCCCATCACCGTCTAGATCGGCAGCGACAATACGGTTCCACCAGCCACGTGTGTTTTCCAGTTCGCTGGTAACAGTTTGGTCAGATAATTTCCCACCTTCATTTTTGAAGATCGTAATTGGCATCCACTCTCCTACTACAATTAAGTCTAAGTCTTGATCTTCGTCTACATCCAACCAGATAGCATCAGACACCATCCCCAGTTTACTATTGTCTGGAAAAACCTCTTTGGTTGCATCTACAAACTGCCCATTATCATTGCGGAGCAGGTAGCTTTCTGCCGGGTACCCGTATTTTTCAGGAACCTGCCGGCCGCCAATAAACAGATCAAGATCCCCATCATTATCCACATCTCCAGAAACGGCTACACCGCCACTGATCTTCATTACAGGCAGCTTGTTTGACTTTGCAAACTGACCATTCCCCTGATTGATATAAAGGCGATCCGCCAAAGCTGCTGAACCTTCAGCAAAATCATTCCCCCCACTGATTACGTATAAATCCTGGTCACCATCACCATCAGCATCGAAAAAATGAGCGTTAACATCTTCGCTCGCAGCATCCTGCTGCCAGGGTTGAGACGGAGCGGCAATCAAGGTTTCATTAGCTTGCTGTAGAAATAGAGTGCCAGTCTGTCCAGCAGCTCCACCCAGGTACATATCTTCCAGACCATCACCGTTTACATCAGCTTTGGCAGCAGCTGGCCCCAAATGTGACATACGGTGAGGGATCAAAACTTCCTTGTCATAATCGTCAAAATCATTTTCGCGATGAGCATAGGCCAATTGAGACGCCGCTGTAACATCTTGAAATATCGGCGGGTTAATATGGTAGATATTGGCGGCCTTAACTTCTCCATCTGCCTGTGACAAGGTCAGGCGCTGATCAACTGCTACATCTAGCAACTCCGTTACTTTTCCTCCAGGCCATTGGATAACCAAGCGGTCTATTTTTTCATTTTTGCCTAAACCAAAAGAAAGGACGGGATCATTACTAGACATATAGCCACGTACAGGAGCAACCTCTTGCATTTGTAATTTCTCTCCGGTAAATACCCAGGCTTTCGCACCATAGGCCAATGGATTGGTCGCCAACTCTCCTTTGAGTTTAAGGCTTAGATAGTGGTGGTTAAGTTTTTCAGTCGCGTGATTTTCGTAAAGAAATGCCCGATCATTCATATTATTAACCAGCAAGTCTAAGTCACCATCATTGTCAAGATCTGCATAGACAGCTCCCTGGCTAAAAGTCCTTTCGGGTAAGCCCAATAGTTCTGTTTCGTTCGTAAAACCTAAATCATTGTTATTGACAAACATATAGTTCATCAACTTTTCCTGTGGTGCATAATCTACTAATGGCAAAGCATTAATCAATTCTCCTGGCTTGAGCAACTTGGAAAGAGAATCAATAGCATGATTGGCCATTTTGATGTAATCCTTGTTTCGAATATCCCTCAATTGGCCATTGGTGATATACAGGTCTTTATCGCCATCTAAATCGTAATCTCCTAGTAGCGTGGCCCAGCTCCAGTCGGTCTGAGCGATATTAGCAAGGTTACCAATTTCACTGTAGGTCCCGTTTCCATTGTTCAATTGAAGCGTATTGAACATGTATTGATAATGGTAGCCACTTTGGGCTAAACCCCAAAATTTCGTGGGATTCATGCCACTCATATTGGCTTTAGAACGATAATTATCTTCCGGAGCCATATCCGCCACCACAATATCCGGCCAACCATCATTATTCATGTCCGCAATATCAACACCCATGCTGAAATTACTGATGTGGCGCATACCAGTATGAATCTGGTTAGTGAACGTACCGTTACGGTTATTGACATAATAATAGTCAGGTTCCTCATAATCGGAAGCGACATACATGTCGGGATAGCCATCATGGTTTACGTCACTCACCGTAGCAGCCAGGGTGAAGTTAAAGTTTTCCATCCCCGCAGCTTTTGTTACATCCGTAAAACTACCGTTGCCATTGTTACGGAACAGGCGGTCTGTATAATCTGAGGGCGTGTACTCGTAATCGGGGTTATACTTGGTATGCCGCAGCACAAAAGGTTCAATCCCCAGATAGAGGTCTAGGTCACCATCCATGTCGTAGTCAAAAAAGTTAGCGGCCGTACAATGCCCATCATGGTCGAGGCCATATTGCGCAGCACTTTCGGTAAAGGTGAGATCACCATTATTAATGTAAAGCTTGTTCTTCAGCTTCCCCGGCTCCTGGCGAACAAATTTCCCAACATAAATATCTTGAAAACCGTCATTGTTAACATCCGCAATCGCAACGGCGGAGGACCAACTATCATCGACTACGCCAGCACTGGCAGAGATGTCCTCAAATTTCAGATCGCCTTTATTAAGATAGAGCTTATCCTCAACCATATTACCGGCAAAGAAAATGTCAAGTAGGTCGTCATTGTTAATATCCACAACGGCGACTCCTCCCCCATTGACGATTACGTCAATTAGGATGTGATTATAGACTTCGTCCTCTGTGATAGTATTGGCAAAATCAATGCCACACTCAGCTACTGACTTAAGCTCAAAAAGACCTTCGACAGATCCGTCCTTCTGCACGACAGAGGCGTTTTTCCCTGCATCGCCACAGCTTACTGTAAGTAACGCCAGCAGCCCGATAAAAAACAATGATTTCAATGGTCGTTTCATGATTGATATATTCCTGGTAAATAATGCGCTGCAAAATTAGAAAATATCAACAAGACCGCGAAACGATCAACTTAGTATTGCAAAGCCTCTTAGAGACTCCCGTCTGCGGAACCGTTTACATCGCCGATTTTCACTCCTGTAAATCCAACACTCAACTCTTCTCCAATTAAATCATTCAAGTTGATTAATTCCGGGAAAGACTCTACCCAAGGATTATCAGGTAGGGGGAAGACATAATCCTGATCGATAAAGCGCCAGCTGGTGTTGCTTGGAAACTCCGTATAAATGTTCAGTATCAGCTTTCTTAACTGGATAATATCCAGGGTGGTAATTGACCCCGAACGATTTACATCCGCAGCAATACGCTTGTAAGGAGAATCAAGTGGATCAAGGGCCAATATATGTTTGCTAATCAGCACGATATCAAAGGTTGTTACACCATTGAGTGGGTCATCATTACGGTAAGCCGTAACGGTATAATCAAAATCTTCTTCCAGGTTATCGAAAAGGTAAGAACCATCGGGTTCGCTCATTGTCATCAGGGGCATAGGACCGCTCAGACTCAACTGTACATTCCCTACAGGCTCTAGTTCTTCTGTCGCTATCATCCCTCCAATGGCACCGAATGCCAGACAAGCAAAACCTGGTTGTACCAGAATATAGGTTTCACAGAAACCATAATTCCCTTCGCTATCAATAGCGTAAATGTAAAGAACAGTGGTTTCTTCATCATCAAGCGTCAATACCAAACCTGTATCTAATGGGCTGGGTACGAAATC
>NZ_JBOEFX010000032.1:0-19316 GCF_050633125.1 Lewinella sp. | reverse complement strand
AATTTCCCAACAAGCTCTTATAGTCTGGTGAAAAGATATTCAGCTCGATGTCTCCTAATGTAGATTTGTATGTTCTTGTGTATTGGTTTATATCTTGTAGCATCGCCGTATTATCTTGTTTAGGATGCAAATTAGCAGCGTTAATACGCAGTCTATTTGCGTATTAACGCATAGAGTTAAACCACGTAGTTTAGGTGTAATAAGGATACTTTTAGGGTTTCTTACCTATTGAAGTTGCTCCTGTTGTTTACGGCAAGGGGAAGTTTCAAAACTTGGCTTTTCTTACTTCATTAATCCAATATCTTCAGCCGGATATTCAGTAAATGTCAATTTGGGATCGCTTGTTCTAACTCCTGGATTCATATGTTATTTACAATAAACTTTACCCAATTTTTTTGACATCGTTTATTAATGGATGACATTTTTTAAACAGCACTTAATAGTTAAACAAGATCTCTAACTCTCTAAAACCCCGGCCTTTCCCCCACTGTCAGTCGTTCAATCTCCTCGGGGTCAACCGTGCGCAATTGCCCCACGTAGTAGTTGGGATACGACGAATGACGAACCATAAAGGAGTCTACTTGATTACGGAACAAAGCTGGATCATACTGCTGTGCATTGTAGATATAGTAAGTAGTAGTATCAAATTCATTGTACACCCTGGGGACGATCCGATTCATCGTTTTTTCGATATGGTACGAATTGGCAGGTTCCATGTGGGTTTCGTTAAAGACTTTGAGCTCGCGATCCTGCCAGCGTTTAGCAAAAGCGACGGATGAAACTTCCAGGTTTTGCCCACGTCCACCCATTGCTCGAGGCGGGAGTGCCAGTAAATCAAAACCAACTCTAAAGACAATAAACGCAGCGGCAAGAATAAAGAACTGAGAGGAGGGCTTTTTCCAGTAATAATAAAGCAAGCCTGCTAAAGGTAGAAAAGCACTGATGCCTTTTAGGTAAAGATTTGGGATGGCTTGGGTCTCTTTTACAAACAAAGTAGCCAAGGCTCCGCCCGCTAAAGCAAAAATGAAAACACCGCCCAGAATGTAAAACACTTTATCCCAGTTGTCGCGCTCGGCGGTAGCTGGCGGGATCATTTTCACCAGTAGGATAAAGCCCAATGGCAAGAGCATCAAAATATAGCGAGGATAAAAATTAGGCGAAAGCCAATAGATTGCCAGATTGACAAAAAGTGCATAAAGGCAAAACTTTAGGAAGAAATAGCCTTGTAAGCGTTCCCTGTTTTTCTTTTTTACCAATAAATATAAAAGCAAAGTCCACGGTAGAAAATGATAGAACAATTCTACCGGAAAATTAAGGACGTGCTTGATCGTGTCTCCCCAGCTGTAAGCAACAGCAGTACGCTTACCTGATTCTACAAACAGGGCCTGGAAAACATTCTCCAGACTATTATACTGATTGTAAGAAAGATAATAAACTGCTAATATTCCTACAGCTAAAAGCCCGCTGCCGATGTGCGAGATCGAGAATAACCGTTTCCATTCCTTTTTTAAAACGAGGTAAGTTATCAGCGTCAGTCCTTGAAAAACAATCGCAGGCAGCCCTTTCAGCATAAAGGCCACAACCATCAATAAATAGGAAAGCAAAAACATTCTGTTCCAGCGTTCGCGCTCTCCTTGATGATAGATGACCATAATAAGGCCAAAAGTTACCCAGGAAAAACAAATGTCGATCAAGCCCAAAAGCGATTCCCAGAAAAGAATACGACCGCAGGTAAGTAAAAGTAAGGCCACGAGAAAAGATCGCTCAAAACTCATGTGTCGGCGACAAACACGGTAGGCTGTAGCTGCAAACCCCAGTAGGCAGAGTACCATAGGCAGGCGCGCGGCCCACTCACTTGCTCCTCCATGCAGATAAAACGACAAGGCCAGTATCCAATTCCAAAGCGGCGGTTTGTTGTAGTAATAATCACCGTGTAAGGTGGGGGTAATATAGTTGCCACTCCAGAGCATCTCCAGGGCTACCACGGAGCGATTACCTTCATCGTCGATAAAAGGCTGTACGCCTAAATTAAGGAGGAATGCTACAGGGATGAGCAGTAGAATGGACCAGAATAGCCAGCGGGGTAGTTGCACTTCTTTCGTATCTTTGGATGTAAGAACAGCACAAAAATACAAGGAGTGACCAATTTGTTTTTTGCGCAATACTAGGTACAAAAGTACGGATTCAAGAGGAATCAATTTGTAACCGTATCATAGAGCAGACTAATTCATGCAGCAGCCATACATCTTCTTATCTAAAAATACATTGCAGCAGTGGATGCTTTTAGCCCTGTTGAGTGCAGGAGGGCTGGCCGTCGCTTGCGAGGCCTCGCCTACCGGAAGCGATCAAGCCGAGGCGATGGAGGCGAAGATCATGGAAGTGGTCCAATTGGATACTGTCGTTAAGCCACCACCGCCACCCGCTCCCGATACCTTTGACTATGATACAACTCAATGGCTGGAGTTGATCTACCTGGATAGCACTATTCAGCTGGATTTGCGCTACGCTACCGAAAATAATTTTGTTGGCCAAGTGATGTATGATTGCCCAAGGTGCTTCTTGCGGCCCGCAGCCGCACGAGCGACGATAGCTGCTCATCAAGAACTGAAAGCCGAAGGCCTGGGCCTAAAAATGTACGACTGCTACCGCCCGCGTGACGTGCAGTGGAAGCTTTGGGAAATTTTCCCTCAACCAGGCTATGTGGCCGATCCCCGCAAAGGGTCTATTCATAATCGAGGAGGAGCAGTAGACCTCACTATTGTTACCTTGGAGGGAGAGGAACTGGCGATGGGTACAGATTTTGACTTCTTCGGCCCGAAGGCCAATCATACCTATACCGATTTTCCGGAAGAGGTGCTCAATAATCGCATGAAATTAAAGACGCTGTTAGGGAAATATGGCTTTTCGCCTATTCGAAGTGAATGGTGGCATTACAATTTTAGAGAAGAAAAATATGAGCTGGCAGATGCGGAATGGAAATGCCCAGAGGAATAAGCGCTAGCTAATCACGTTCTGTCTTTTGAACCATTCCTAACGAGATACGTATACATTGCAGTCAAGCATTTGACTATCTTCGATAAATTTAGCAACTTGCGTCCTCTTTTAGCTAGAATACTAAGTGAGCGTATAAAAATAATGTATTAACCCCATGGCGGAGTATAAATCAGATGTAGAAGCGGTAGACGCCCTTGCCCGCGCTTACCAAGCGTTGAAAACCGAAATAGGTAAAGTAATTGTAGGGCAAGACGAAGTGGTGAAAACTGTAATTATTTCCCTCTTCAGTAATGGCCACAGTTTATTGGTAGGTGTACCAGGTTTAGCAAAAACCTTGTTGGTAAGTACCATCGCCGAAGTACTTGACCTCGATTTCAAGCGTATCCAGTTTACGCCGGATTTAATGCCGAGTGATATTACTGGTTCGGAAATTCTGGATGAAGACCGCCACTTTAAGTTTAATAAAGGGCCGTTGTTCTCGAATATCGTCCTTGCTGATGAGATCAACCGTACGCCACCTAAAACACAGGCGGCCTTATTGGAGGCCATGCAGGAACGTTCGGTTACTGTCGCAGGGGTGCGTCATCCATTACCAGCACCGTTTTTTGTACTGGCTACGCAGAACCCTATTGAACAAGAGGGTACTTATCCACTGCCAGAAGCGCAGTTAGACCGTTTTATGTTCAATATTCCGCTTACCTACCCTTCTTATGAAGAAGAAATTGCAGTAGTGAAAGCAACGACGGGCAAGAAGGTTACAGAGCTGAAGCATATCCTGAGTGCGCTTCAGATCATGGAGTTTCAGCAATTGGTACGAAAGATCCCTATTGCCGATAACGTATTAGAATACGCCGTAAGTTTGGCATCAAAGACCCGCCCAGGTACAGATCGTGCAACAGCGGAGGTTAATAACTACATCAGCTGGGGGGCCGGCCCACGTGCTTCTCAATATTTGGTTTTAGGTGCTAAGTGTCATGCCGCTATCAGTGGCAAGTACTCGCCAGACAAGTCGGATGTACAGGCCATTGCCAACTACGTGTTGCGCCACCGTATCGTACGCAATTACAAGGCAGAAGCAGAAGGTGTCACCGAGGAAGATGTGATCACACATTTGCTATAAATAAAGTACTTGTTGTACTACAAAGAGACAAGTGAAATAGCCTGCTAGTGGATAGTTTTACCATTGGCAGGCTATTAATTTGACGATGTTGGTCAAGTGGATGCCCAATAAACTAACCCGGTGCTTTCGACCGGGTTTTTTTAATTTAGGTATATCTTTACCAAACAAGCTCTAAAGAAAGTAGTACGCCAAAAGTGGCGTTTCTTTCATCTATCCAGTTATCAAAGATTAACAACGAACATGCAAAGAATAAATAAGCCTAGAGCCGACCATTTTATCGGACAAGTAGTCTCCTATGTACTTGTCTTTAGCTTCCTCGTATTGAATATTTTTTCTTGCGCCCCTGAGGCTGTTCAGAAAAGCTTCGAGGCGGATAAAATTGCTTTTGGTAAAATTAATCGTATCAACGTGCTGTGTGACCAGGACGTTTGGGATGGCCCGCTTGGAGACAGTATCCGGTATTATTACGGTGCAGCCTACCCTATTTTACCACAGCCTGAACCCATCTTCGATCTTCGGCATATTACACTGGAAGATTTGCGTAAGGATCCGCTGCGGAAAGAATTGCGGACTTACATCATTGTTGGTGACCTAGCCGACCAGGACTCTGAAACTTCTGCCTTGATTCGCAGGGATGTAGGCACGGAGAAAATCAGCTCTACGACTGCCGAGAATGGCTATGGCAATTCTGTAGCCCGCAACAAATGGGCGAAAGGGCAAACCATTGTATACCTGTACGGTAATTCAGCTGACAAGCTGGTCGATAATATTACTAATAGCTTTTCTGCAGTAGCTAAACGCTTGCATCAAGCTGATGAGAAAATTATCGATGCTACGGCTTTCTTCAATGGTGAAAATGTAGGCTTGGCCAGCGAAATCAGTGCCCTTATGGGGGTGAAAATGCGTATACCAGAGGAGTTTAAACCCGCAATGAAAGAAAGTGATATCGTTTGGCTACGCCGGGAAACTTCTGAGGCTAGCAGTAATATTATCCTACAGAAAGTTCCCTACACCGATCAATCGCAGTTGTCTAGAGAAGGAATAAAAGCCATCCGCGATGAGATGGGCAAGGCCTACGTGTCTTCTACCCTACCTGATACCTACATGCGGATCAATGACGTGGACCTCCCATTAATCGTAGAAACCACGAGAGTGAATGGTGATTACGCACTGGAAGCCCGAGGTATTTGGGATATCGTTAATGACTTTATGGGTGGAGCATTTGTGAGCTACCTCATCTACGACCCCAACAAGGAAGAACTGCTCTTTATGGATGCCTTCGTGCATGCTCCCGGAAAAGAAAAAAGAGACTTGATGCAGCAGTTAGATTACATTCTTAATACTGCGCAGTATTAACTGTTTGTCAGGTTGAGCTTGCTGGGTTTAAAAGGGAGCTTCGCGTTTGGCTAAAAATGTTCACTTGCGCTCACGACAGTGCTCTCTAGCGTTCGCGGTGGTGTTCGCTAAAGCTCGCGCATAACGCGGCTATCGCCGACGTAGTCGGTACCACCGCAAGTGCAGCGCAGCACAACCTAATCATGAGTGGAAAACGGACAAAAAGCAACTCGTCAATAAAAGCTCTAGGCTTAATCTTCACAATTATTACAAGTGCCCTCCAGGACCAAGTGGGTTTGCTGAACCTTAAAACCTCTAGGTACCTGGATGGTGCTTGTTGTAATACTATCCAAGCAGATGGTCTTACCACAGTCATTACAATGAAAATGCGCATGCTCGTCGTGGTGCTTATGCTCGGTACAAGCATCGTTACAAAGTGCATATTTGGTAGCGTTGCCGCTATCTACCACCTGGTGGATAAGCCCCTTGTCTTCAAAAGCTTTTAATGTTCGATACAGTGTTATCCGGTCAGCATCAGGCAGGCGACGCTCCAATTCCGGATGGGTAATGGCCTGCTTTCCCGCTTCCAGAAAAATCTTCAGCACCTCCCCTCGCATAGCTGTCTTGCGCAGTTCGTGTCGTTGTAGTAATTCAACAATTGTTTGATTCATTTTACAAAGATAACCAAAGCCGAAAAAATAAATTTATGCCTCTTACTTACTTTCATAAAACCTTTTAAGTTGCAATATTGTTGCATTTGTCTATCTTTGTGAATAATCTAACAGGTTAGGCTTAATTATGCGACTAATTCGTTCTTATTTAGATATCATGGGCTTCTCTGCCTCTTTTCTCTGTGCAATACATTGTTTGCTCATGCCTTTGATATTGTCTTTTGGTTTGGTAGGCGGCCTCAGCTGGCTAGAAAGCCCGCTGGTAGAGTGGACTTTTATTCTTAGTACACTGATCCTCGCAAGTTGGTCTTTACTCGGGTCATTGCCTCATCACCACAATAAGCGCCCTTTGATTATTGCCGCTATCGGATTCATCATTATCCTCGGTGTTCATTTCTTAGAGCATGTTGTTGGCCACTTCGTTTCCGCTATTGGTGGGGTACTGATTGCCTATGCCCACTATGTCAACTGGCGCTTGCTTCACAACCATAACCAAGCTCCTACTTCGTCTTCTACTTATGAATTGATTCACGAGTAACAATACAAAATAGTTGTTTTACTTTTTGGGCCATGCCTTCGTTCCTCGGCATCGGGCCATCCGTTCTTACCTTCGGTACCACTGCTGTCCCTTGTCCTTAGTCCCTACCGGGCCTCGCACTCCAGGCGCTGCCTTGCGTGCTAATCTTCCAATTCCTCTTTTACGGTCGGTAAAATTAGGTTCACCCAACGCGCATACTGTGCACCAGAGGGGTGAAGGCCGTCATTAGCAACCAACGAAGGTATGCTTAAGCCCTCTCTTGAGATCGGCGTGATATCAAAGTACCGCACACCATAAGTTTCCGCAATAGTTTTGTTGGCCGCGTTGTAAGCGTCAATACCTTCACTGATCGTAGGATTACCATTCCCAAAAGGGGTAAAGGCATAATCAGGGATCGAAATCACGAAAACCCTCGTCAAATCACCTGCCGCAAATTCTATGGCCTGCTCCAGCAATGACCGAAACTCTTCCTCGTAAGGTCCAATAGGCCGGTTCCTGTATTGGTTGTTTACGCCAATCAGCAGTGTGACCAGCTCATACGTGGTTTGGAGATCATCACGCGCTGCAATACCATCGGCCAATTCATCTGTCGTCCAACCTGTACGGGCAACAATATCCACCGGAGAGAGCTCAATGCCAAATGGCGCCAAACTATCAGCCAGCTGATTGGGGTAACGCTCCCTTTCCGCTACAGATTCTCCAATTGTGTAAGAATCCCCCAGTGCCAGGTAACTGATCGGTGTAGTTGCTCCGGGCAGCGGCGGAAAAGGGCCCTGCGGTTTAGCTACCTCATTGGTGTTACAAGTTCCGATTAGTATAGTGACAACAAGGAGGAAGAGATATCGCATGGTAATGAATTGGTTATACATTTAAAGCTAAAATCAAGAGGATTGTTTACAATGCCTCATTGTAAAAATGTATTCCTATGTATTCTTCCTCTGGAAGTATCTCGTGAATGAAAGTCAATGCAAACGATATCACCTTTCTTGAATTCTTTTCCTTGGTAAGCAATCATGTGCTCTGATATAGTGGCGTGCATGATTAAGTCTGGTTCAACCAGAACGTTGAAATTGTACCTGTCAATTATCTCTATGATCTTTCCTTCTTTTCTTAGGAGCATGATGCCGCTTTTATTTCTGAAAACAATGATCCCTTTTCTAAAAAAATGCAAGTTAGTCTCAATACTAACTTGCATCTTGGGCCGCTTGACTTTAGTCCGCCGTAATTTCCTTTGCGTTAAAAGAGCGGACTAAAGCCAAGCTAAACCTGTTCTGTTCGTCGTAGCTTGCAGCTAGGTCGCTGATTACGTCGTCTAATCATTCGTTTCCACCTCCACCGAAGCGAAACTGCCAAAAATATTAGAGGCCACCCCAATCCTGATACCCCAATCCTGGTACTTGCCATCCTGGAAGCCAACAATAGCTTCTACCCGCAAGAAGCGCAAGATGTTGTCGATACTGTAACCGACTTCGGTATAGTGATTGCTTTCAGGAGTGTTGAGGTAATTGACGAAAAAGTTTTCTCTAGCTCCCGTCATTTGTACTTCCCATATCTGTGTCAACAAAAAACGGCGAAACTGGTAGTGCGCATGAGCGGCCAGCCATCGATCACTGGTGCTGTAGGTGTAGTAAGGCAATAAGCGAAACGCTCCCACAGGATCAGCAGTTGTGAAAATCATCTGGTTGCCTGCAAAGTGCTGGTAATCGGCCAGACCTACGTAGTCGTTGTTTACATAGAGGCCCATGTCTAGCTTGAGGTCAATTTTACCACGAGCGCCGGGGCGGATCGTATGCCGGTAGATAAGCCCTACTCTTTGGTAGTCGGTAATACTCTCGTTGAGGTCGGGAACACCTTGGCGGTAGTTGAGTGTAAAGCTAGGCGAGGAACCCTCTACCGCGGAACGGTTGCCATTTCTAATGCTGTATTTTTGCCAAGGGTTGAGGGTGAATGACAGATCAAGTGTCGCAGCCTTCTCTGTCTGAGGTACCAAGATTGGAGCTTCTAAAATCAAAGGCACATTGTCAGCGTACACCCTACTTTCAGCGTTAATCCACGTTTGATTGGTCGTATTCTGTAGTGTGCGGCGATCAGCCCATTCTACTTGAACACTGGCTTTGGCTGTTTCTCTCCAGTTCTTCCGCCAGTTGGCACCCACGAATTTTTTCTCGTAAATGTTTACGTAATTACGCTCCCCTAATAGCGCGTAAAAAGTATTGAACAACTGGCTCACCGGCCGAGGCTCATTGTATTGGGAGACCATACGGCCACCACTGATCCGTAGTAAATTGCGACTGTGGTCTGGCCCAAAGCGGTAATCAGCATCACTATCCCAGGTCAGACGGTCCCATGAAAAGCCATAACGTGGTGTTAGTGCCAATTGAAAGCGGTTGTTTTCACCACGCTGGGTATAACGTAGCCGAGTTTCTAGCCAATAACCTTCTACGGGGTTGAATCCGGCATTGTGTAGGCCATCATAGTGGACGAGTTTACCTTCGCCAAGTTTAAGGTTGGTACCACTGATGATATTGAAAATCGGAAATTTGTTTTTCTTCTTACCGGCGTTCTTAACGCCATCAGCGGCCTCTTCTTCGGCAACCTTTGCAGCAACGGTTAGCGAATCTTGCACCTCGTAGCCACGTACTTCTGCCTTGGTAAGCGGAATAGGGCGAATAACGGCCCAATAACTGGAATCACGCTTGGTGGCGAGGGAATCAATTTCTTGAGAATAATTGGAGATAACTTCGGGTGCTTCCTGCTCTTGTTGTTCTTCTTTTTCGTACTCTCGCATCATTCGGCGAAGGTCCTTTCTACTCAGTTCTTCACCGCTGTTTAGCTTTTCATCGATGCTGGCCAGATCCTGCCTTTCTTTCTGGCGAGCTTCTGCCGTGCGAGCGAGGTCTTTTTCAATTTTTTCGTCAATCACCTGGAAATCTACATCCAAATCAGGATTGATCCTCACTTTATAATCACTTACAGAAGCTAGGTAGCGGTAATCAAATCCAAAACCGAAAATTTTGCCAGTCACTAAAAACTTATGGCTCACCGGTAGCCATACACTCTCCTCCACGGGGGCGTATACTTGTTTGATATCAAAGCGAATACCTAGTTTGTAAACTTCAAGTTCCAAGCTGTGGATGCCCCATAAATCTTCAATAATATAGATGTAACCCGAGAAAACATTGTCGCCACGGCTACGAGGAGTGACCTTTATTTTATTGACATTGAAGCCACGATCATTGAAATAACCAGCGAGTTCAAATTTGTAATAACCAAAAGCTTTGGTAGAAAGCGGAGATATGGCCTGGGCAACATCTGGCTCATAAAAACTACCGTAGATATAACCGTTGGGGCTGGAGCCATTATCTTCTCCCTGGGTATTGATAGATATTACTTTTTCCCGAAAGGTATTGGGTCGCTCGTACTCGATAAGGGAAACGGATTCTGATGTAAAAGCTGTCGTTGAGTCGGCTTTTACGCCTTCTTTTTCTAGCATTCGCCGCGCTATGCCGGGGGTGTTAAGCAATCGGCCAGAGCCTTTGATGTAAACCCGAGCTTCGTAATAATCCACCTGCTGGCGATGGAAGTCTGCTTTGGCAATGGCTTTTCGCATGACGGTATAGGCAGGGTCTTCGCCTCCATCAATAATCTCTACCGCATCCAACTCGAAAGTTTGAGCAACCAGCTGAATATTTAGCTCTTTCATATTTTGCCCAATACTCACGCGTTGCACCTGCGTTTCGTGTCCTAAGTGCTGAAATACTACGCGATAATCACCAGGAAGCATTCGGAATTCATAATATCCTTCGATGTTGGTGACGGTGCCAGAACCGAGTTCGTCAATGTAAATCGTGGCAAACTCAAGCGGTTCGCCAGCCGCGTTACGGATAAATCCTTTGATGCCGCCCGCCGCATAAAGGCCGGTAGCCATGAGGAGAAAGAAGAGACAAGAAGTAAATGTACGCATAGGTTTATAGTGTATTTTGATCACTGCGTACCAATATCGTACCTTTATTTACTTGGAAACAATAAATCTGGACGGGTTAAGGATTATTTAAGACAAAAGAGGAGGATTAGGGGTGGTTTAATATTTTATATCCAACCTTCCATCAGAGATAACTTTAGAATCTGATTTATCCTCCAAAGACACCGTAACATCGAATTTGGCGAAAAATGCACGTTTTAGGGTAGAACAACAACCTTTTTCTGACGTCGTTTCACAACTCCCACCAAAACAGTGCTGTTTACCATCTGGATTGAGGGTGGTTTTTTTATATTGGAGCTCTTGAGCTATCAAAAACAAAGCATTATGTTCGGTAAAAGACGCATGTTTAAAGTGCCCGTGCACCAGAAGTTTGATTACAAACCGATGTATTACGATCCGAAGAAGGAGGAGTTGGAAGAGCGGATCAAAGGCTTGAAAGAGTTGCAAAAAGACGATGTCGAAGGTGCTAAGGCACGAATTGCCAGTGGGATGCGTAGCAGCTATTTAGCCGACCAGGAGTATCGCAAACGGCAAGTGTTGCGCTCTAATCTAGTCTTGGTAGGCGTAGTAATTATGTTGATTGTCTTGGGCTACCTTCTTTTAAATGTATATTTGCCTGACTTGAACAAATTTATTCAGTAAGCTTTTTTGCGCAATACGTAGTTATTCAATGTCAGACATTATCCAGCTCTTGCCAGATGCTATTGCCAGTCAGATTGCGGCTGGAGAGGTTATTCAACGTCCTGCTTCGGTCGTCAAGGAATTAATGGAAAACTCCATCGATGCAGGTGCCGATCATATTCAGTTGATCATTAGGGAGAGCGGTAAGAATCTGATTCAGGTCATTGATAATGGCTGTGGCATGTCGGAAACCGATGCACGTATGTGTTTTGAGCGGCACGCTACAAGTAAGCTGCGGATTGCAGACGACCTTACCCATATCCGCACAATGGGCTTCCGTGGTGAGGCTATGGCTACTATCGCGGCCATTGCCCAGGTAGAATTAAAAACCCGCCGTTATTCAGATGAACTGGGGGTGCGTGTTATAATGGAGGGTTCTACGTTGAAATCACAAGAGCCCTGTCAAACAGCATCGGGGACTTCAATAGCCGTCAAAAACTTATTTTTCAATGTCCCTGCTCGGCGTAATTTCCTGAAGTCGAATTCCGTGGAGATGCGGCATATTCTTGATGAATTTCAGCGGGTGGCCTTGGCACATCCTGATATATTTTTCAGCCTGCACCACAATGATTCGGAAACCTACCACCTGCCTGTTGGTAATCTTCGGCAGCGGATTGTCGGTATTTTTGGAAACAATTACAATCAGCGTTTAGTACCGGCTTCAGAAGAGACAGATATTCTGCAATTGTCTGGTTTTGTTGGAAAACCTGAATTTGCTAAAAAATCAAGAGGAGATCAGTTTTTCTTTGTTAATAGGCGATACATCAAAAGTGGTTACCTGCACCATGCAGTCATGTCGGCCTACGAGGAGCTGTTGCCACAGGGGGTCCATCCTTTCTACGTTTTATTCCTCAATATGGACCCTGCACGTATTGATGTGAATGTACATCCTACAAAGCAGGAGATTAAATTTGATGACGAAAAACTGGTTTATAACTACCTCAAAGTTGCAGTTCGCCATGCTTTGGGGCAATACAGTGTGACCCCCACGCTTGACTTTGAGCAAGGAGGCAGTTTCTCGTCCGCACGTATGAGCCCTCCTCCTCGGGTGGAGCAATTTAATACCATAGAGTCTAGTGCTACAGCAAAACCAGGTACAGGGGCTTCGCGAAGTAGCAGTGGCTCATCATCTGGTACTTCCGATAGTAATTTTCGAAGAGATAAAAACAACCTGGAAAACTGGCAAAAGCTTTACGAAAACCTCGGTGAGGGAGAGGACGCAGCTCCTGCTTTTCCTGAAACAGACGCGGGAGATGGAATGATTACCATCGAAAGCAAAATGTCGCAAGACCTTCCCCTTGGCCCCAATGCAGAGCAAGGATATCGAGAGGATAAGAACCCCTACCAGTTGCATCATCGCTACATTGTCAACTCCATCAAGTCGGGTTTTGTCTTGATTGACCAACAGGCGGCACACGAGCGTATCCTGTACGAACAATATTTGCAAGCACTAGAACAACAACAAGCCGTAAGCCAAGGGCAGCTTTTTGCTCAGACCATCGAACTGAGTCCGACCGATGCTGTTCTGCTTAGCGAGATGTTACCAGAATTAAGACTTTTGGGTTTTGATATCGAAGAATTTGGCCAGAATGCTTTTGTGATCAATGGTTTACCCACAGAAATAGCGGGAAAACAAAACGAAGTAGTCATTATTGATCAGCTGATTAGTCAATACCGAGAACAACTTGACCTGAAATTAGGAGCCAAAGAAACAATCGCCAGAGCCATGGCCCGCAGTGCGGCAATAAAGCGCGGCAAGCGTTTGGATGTTTCCGAAATGCAATTGATCATTAATCAGCTATTTGCGTGTTCAAACCCAATGCGTAGCCCTACAGGGCGCTCTTGTTACCTGACGTTTTCATTGGACGAGCTAGAGCAGAAGTTTGCCGAATAAGGCTGCTTGTTTTTGTGCTGTTCCTATATCTTAGTAGGATAGAGGAGTACGTTACGAAACAAAATACCTCTTGAGAAACTTAATAAGGGTACTCTTTATCATTTATTCACAGGATTAAAGTCTTATGCTGCAAATTACTGATGTCGTTAAAAACCTGTTGATAATCAATGCTATTTTCTTCTTGGCACAAATGCTTTTTGGAGAACACATGACGCAGCTTTTAGCTTTGCACCATCCAGAGTCACCATTGTTTCAACCCATACAAATAGCTACCCATTTTTTTATGCATGGTAATTTCATGCACTTGGCTTTCAATATGTTTGGGCTTATTATTCTGGGCCCTATTTTGGAACAAATATGGGGGCACAAACAATTTCTATTGTATTTCTTTGTTTGCGCAATTGGGGCTTCTGTTATTTATATGCTTCACCTCACTTGGAAAATTACCGCATTACAAGAGGCGATGTATGCATTCAAAGAAACATCTACATTAGTGGATTTTCAGCGATTCATTGATGCATTAGGGTTTGGCCCTGAACAAATCAATATGGATGTTATCAACCAGATGAGTCGTGGAATGACACCTGAGTATATAGGGCTGGCGAATGAATTTATCAATGAGTATTATTACAAGGTGTTAAATACGACTGTTCTTGGTGCATCGGGGGCTGTTTATGGATTACTTGCTGCAATAGGACTAATATTTCCTAACCATGATTTAAAAATTCTTTTTCTTCCAATAACGATAAAGGCAAAACACTTGGTTATGGGATTACTAGCTTATGGGTTATACCAGGGGCTTTTTCCTTCTTTTGGCGACAACACGGCTCACTTTGCTCACTTAGGAGGGGCAATTACAGGATTCTTCTTAATTTTGTACTGGCGAAAGTTTGGCAACGGATAAGAGAAGAAAGCACCGTTTATCTTTTAAGCAATGCAGAAAATAACGATTACAGTTTTTTTGTTAAAACTTACTGATTGTTATTTCGTTATCATAGTAGGTGACGAGCTAACTTTTCTGGCCTGACAGAAGAGAAGTCCTCTAGGTTACCAAGATGCTTCGCCGTCTTTTAATCATTTTCAACGTTCGTATAACGAGTAGACCAAAATCCGACATGTTTAGGTCCATCTGGGAAGATATAAAACGAGAATTCAGTTACGGCAATATGGTAACCCGCCTGGTTATCATCAATGCTGGTGTATTTGTTGTCATTAATTTGATTTGGGTTATCCTTCAAATTAGCAATGGTTACACCTCTTCACCTCTTTACAGAGAAATACTTTCGCTCTTTGCAATGTCTTCCAATTGGCTGGATGTCCTTGTCTACCCTTGGTCGATTATCACCAGCATGTTTCTTCATGAAGGGTTTTTCCATATCCTCTTCAATATGCTTATGCTCTATTGGTTTGGGCGAGTCATAGGGGATTTGGTAGGAGATCATCGAATCCTCCCTTTATATTTGCTTGCGGGCTTGGCGGGGAATTTAACCTATTTTATTTATGCGAATTGGATTCACCCCTCTCCTGGTATAGCTTACGGAGCAAGTGGTGCTGTTATGGGTATTGTGCTTGCCGCCGCCGTGCTTGCACCAGACAAGGAGATGCGATTAATCCTGCTTGGTGATGTGAAATTAAAATACATCGCTGTTGCACTTCTACTCATTGATGTTATTGGTATCGGTGGCCTGGATAATACCGGGGGGCATTTTGCTCATCTTGGCGGTGCTGCTTTTGGCTGGTTTTTTATTCGTCGATTACAGCAGGGGGATGATCTTTCTGCACCAGTTAATAACTTTATTCATAAAGTACGAGAGTTTTTTCGCGGATTGGGGCAAGACCGGAATAAAAAGAAAGAACGAGGCGGCCCAAGGGTAGCTTATCGCAACCCCAACAACAAAAAAGAACCAGCAACACGTAGCAGCCGCTTTACTCGTCGCAATACAGAAAAGAAAACTGGAGGAACGCCAGGAAATGGCCTTTCTCATGAAGAAAAAGTAGACGCTATTCTGGAGAAAATTAAAGAGAGTGGCTACGAAAAGTTAACAGAAGAAGAAAAAAAATACTTATTCAACGCCAGTAAGAAGTAGCTCTTGATCCGCTTATCCCACTTCATTCTAGTAATTGTCACCCTGGCATCTTACCTGCCTCGACTCATTAATCCAGATATTTTTTGGCCGATAGCATCTATGGGGTTGCTAGCACCTAGTCTTTGGGGGCTAACGTTTATTTTTGCAGTTTACTGGTTGTGGAAAAAAGACAATGCTGTTTGGCTTTCGGTGATAACCTTGTTGCTAGGGTGGGATATGCTGAGTAATGCTTTTGCTATTCCAGATGGAGAGGTTACAGTCGCCGCCGCAACAGTTAAGGTTGCATCCTTAAATGGACATGGTTTTCGAGAGCAGACCGATGTAGATGTTGCCGCTTTTTTTAAAACACTAGATGTAGACGTACTCCTTCTCCAGGAATTTAGAATAAGGGAAAAAGGCAATGCTTTAGCAAAGGAAATTCAAAAACAGGCGGAGTTTCCTCACGTTTACCGTGAAAAAGAAGCACAGTTGGCTGTTTTTAGCCGTTATCCATTACAGAATGGAGAAATACATTATTTTTCTAATCGTGTCAATGGATACCTTATGGTTGATGTGACAACAGAGGCCGGGACGTTTAAATTGATCAACGCTCACCTGCAAACGAATGGCATTTCAAACCTGGCGAACGAAGTGACACAAGACGGTAGCCTCCAAGAAAAGAAAACCTGGCAAAAAGTAAAAACCATGTTTGGGCGCTATGGCCGTTCCAATAAAGTACGGACCCAACAAGCCCGAAAAATTCTTGCTGCTAGTCAAAAAACAAGTCTACCTGTATTACTAGCAGGTGATTTTAATGATATTCCCACTTCTTATCTTTACGAACTTTTTCGGACGGAATTCGAGGATGCTCACTTGGCACAATCATGGGGGGTGGGAACAACTTACAAAGGCTTACTTCCAGGGCTACGCATTGACTATATCCTACCGGATGCAGGTTTTGCAATCTATGATTTTGACCGAATTCCCTGTTCTTTTTCTGATCATCAGGCAATCCGGGCAGAAATTAGCCTTCAAAAGCACTAATCCTTTTCAAAAAAGCGGTTTGAGCCAATTCTGTTGTTATTTTTGCGAAAATATTGAGAGAGGGGGACAAAATGGCCAGAAAATTGGTTAGTAATAAATATCTCCTTCTAAATAAGGAACAGCACCCAAAAAAGCTGAACACATGAGTCAGGATTTAATTGTTCATAACAGCCTGAAACGGCAAAAAGAAGTTTTTACCCCTCTGGAAAAGGGATACGTGGGTATGTATGTATGTGGACCAACCGTCTACAGCGATGTCCATTTGGGAAACTGCCGCACCTTTGTCAGCTTTGATGTGATCTACCGTTATTTATTGCATCTTGGTTACCGAGTACGCTATGTGCGTAATGTTACCGACGTGGGCCACCTTACAGGTGATAGCGATGACGGAGAAGATAAAATGTCGAAACGTGCCAAATTGGAGCAACTGGAGCCTATGGAAGTAGCCCAGAAATATACGATTGGTTTTCACGACATGATGCGTATTTTTAATACGCTTTCTCCTAGTATCGAACCTCGTGCTACAGGACATATTCCGGAACAAATCGAAATGGTACAGGCTATTTTGGACAATGGTTTTGCCTACGAAAGCAATGGGTCTGTTTATTTTGATACCCTTAAATTCGCTGAGGAAAAAGGTATTTACGGAGAACTATCTGGCCGCAAAATCGATGAGCTGTTGGTAGAATCTCGTGATGATTTGAAAAACCAGGACGAAAAACGCCACCCTGCAGATTTCGCCATCTGGATGAAAGCATCACCGGAGCATCTCATGCGTTGGAACAGCCCCTGGAGCGTAGGTTTCCCCGGTTGGCACCTCGAATGTTCTGCCATGAGCAGAAAATACCTCGGTGAACAATTCGATATTCACGGTGGTGGTAGTGACCTGAAATTTCCGCATCACGAAAACGAAGTAGCGCAAAACGTAGGAGCTTGTGATTGCACGGGCGCTCGCGTCTGGTTGCATACGAATATGCTGCTGATGAACGGCCGCAAGATGAGCAAAAGTGATGGCAATACGGTCACTCCTGATCAGTTGTTTACAGGTGATAGCCCGCACCTTTCTAAGGGTTACAGCCCGATGGCCATCCGCTTCTTTATGTTGCAAAGCCACTATAGTTCCACCTTGGATCTGACCGACGAAGCATTGCTGGCTGCCGAAAAAGGCTATAAGCGCTTATTGGAAGGCTATGATGTGTTAGGTAAACTGAGCGGAGCTAGCGGCACTGAAAGCGATGAGCTGGATAAGGAAATTAACGAACTCATTGACGGTGCTTTCGCCGAAATGAATGACGATTTCAATACGCCCAAAGCATTGGCTCGACTTTTTGAATTGGTGAGTAAGATCAACAGTTTTAAAGGAGGCCAGCTTTCACTAACTAATATTAGTGCTGCGACATTAGACCGCCTTCAAGCGAGTTTCCGCACCTTTATTTTTGACATACTGGGGCTGGTAGGTGAAGCATCTGTTGATACCGGTAACGGTGATGCCATGGAAAGTGCCATGCAACTCATCCTGGATATTCGCCAAGATGCACGAACGAACAAAGATTGGGGAACGTCAGATAAAATTCGCGATGCACTAAAGGCTGCCGGTATTGTTGTGAAAGATGGCAAAGACGGTGCTGAGTGGAGCATAGAATAAATTATTAGTACTTGGTACAATGTACTGAGTATTTTGTATCAAGTACTTCTTATGATTTACCTTGTTGCGGTGATTGGCGCCTTCGTGGCCGGAGCTATCAATACGTTGGCGGGTAATGGATCCGCTATTACACTCACTATTCTTACGGAAATGCTAGGGTTGCCAGGTAATGTTGCCAATGGCACTAACCGTGTAGGTATATTTACCCAAAGTGCGGCCGGGAGCTGGGCTTTTTATCGCAAAGATCGGCTCAATATTGGCAAAAGTGGCCTTTACATTGCACTAACAACTATTGGAGCCTTCATTGGTATTTACGTAGCATTAAAAGTCAGTAATGAGGCCTTTAAGGAAGTCTTTCGCTTTCTTTTGGTACTGATGTTATTCGTTATTCTGGTGAAACCTGCGCGTTGGTTGCGAGAAGACACCGACGCCAGGGAGTTGCCCTTGTGGATAAGTGTACCTGTATTTTTAGCCCTGGGCTTTTACGGTGGTTTCATCCAAATGGGGATGGGCGTTTTTTTTCTGGCTGCTATGGTGCTGGTGGCCCACTATAACCTCGTAGATAGCAATGCGGTAAAAGTGGCTGTGGTAGCTATATATACGCTGGTGGCCGTGCTTATCTTCGCCTGGCAAGGCCTCATTGATTGGAAGATTGGTGGCCTGATGGCTGTTGGGCAAACGGCTGGCGGTTACCTTACTGCCCGCTTTGCAGCGACAGATCCTCGCGCCGGGAAATGGGCTTATCGAATCTTGGTAGTGGTCGTCATTTGGGCCATCCTACGTATGTTTGGCGTGACAGCCTGGGCTTGGGAGTTGTTTGTTTGATTATATACGACCATGATCGCATATCTATGTGTCTATGTGAAAAAAGAAATCATGATTAATTTCTAAACACATATAGACAAAGAGAATTATCAGTCTCATGAAAACCTTACAATAAACCTATGTGACCATGTGGTAAAACTACCTTACCCCAATAACGTCACCTCCGTTTCTGTGATATGAATAGCCCGTAGATCACTAGCGCGCTCGTCAATATCTGCCGCCGCGTTTTCCAACCGAAGTACGCCGCGTGGGCATACTGCTGAACAAACACCACAACCAACACACGAAGAACGGACGATATCCTGACCACGCTGGGCGTAAGAACGCACGTCGATTCCCATTTCGCAATAAGTAGAACAATTACCGCAGGAAATACACTGTCCACCATTGGTGGTAATCCGGAAGCGTGATTTGATACGTTGTACCAAACCGAGGTAGGCCGCCAAAGGGCACCCAAAACGGCACCAAACGCGATTACCCATCAAGGGATAGAACCCGGTGCCTACTACGCCGGCAAAGAT
>NZ_JBOEFX010000031.1:291-96332 GCF_050633125.1 Lewinella sp. | reverse complement strand
CTTACGTAATAGGCCCAAAATTTACGCACCAGGAAGTTTGCCGTAGCGGGTTGTTGCAGAATGATGTCGATAATATCGGCGCCGTCAAAGCGGCCGGTTTGGCCCATAAATGTTTTGCTGCCGTAATCGTGCTGCCCCGCGCGGAAACGGAATTCCCCTTTGTAGGTGCTGCTCCAACCTGTGAACGCACGCGCGGCTTCTTTGATGTCCTGCTCGGTATAATGGCCAGGCCCAATGGTGAAAAGTTCCAATACCTCGCGGGCAAAGTTTTCGTTAGGGCTGTCCTTCTTGTTTTGCTGGTTGTTGAGGTATCGGATCATAGCCGGATCGCGAGCTATCGCGAGGCAAAGGTCACGGAAAGAACCAAGGGCGTGTTCACGCAGCGTATGAAGCTGACGAATAGCCAAGTGCCCAAAAACGGAGCGACAGGCAAAATGGTCGTGCCAAAACAAGGTGAGCCTTTCCAGCAATGCACTCTCGGTAGGAGCTGCCATGCGGTCGAGCCATTCCAGGGTATACTGTTGAGTAAGCAACTTGCCAGCTTTACGACGGTCTTCCATCACCGTTTCAGCCAGGTCTTCAAAATCAATAACAGTAAGCGGAGCAGCAGCGTTGGCTTCCTGAAAAAGATCGTCAACGGCTTGGTCAATGTCAAGCGACTTCTTTGTTTGCCACTCCAAAGGACTGAGTCCAAAGCCAGCACGTTGATAAAGGTGTTTGATGCGTAGGGACATGAAAGATAATTTTGCGATTAGACGCGCTAGTGGGGCAATCGTTTATTTCAAGGTAACTGTTTAACGCAAGGTTGGCCTTTATCCATTGCTTCGGCTGAATGATATTCTTGCCACTAGTATCACACAAAATGTGTCCCTTTGGAGGGACCGATTCAAAGAATCGAGGGAGGGCGGCACTCACCGCAAGGGCGGCCTACCAACCGCGAAGACCTCCCACTTTGCTTGCGGTGCCATTGTGCGGCCCTCTTCCGTCCTTCGGACACCTCCTCCAAAGGAGGACACGTTGCGCTCCCCTTTAATTTGGCATTAACTTGGGCGGGTTTAGAACTAATACAACGCTGCGTTCGGCGTTGACTTTGCCTGCGTCGGAGGAGTGTACGCAAAATACCGTTTTGCGTATTCTACGCTGGTCTTCCGACCAACAGGTAATTATTTCTCACCTTCATAGCTAGGTCTGTTTCCAAAGAACTACTCCTGTATGCTTTCAAAACCCTTGTCTACTCGAATCAAAATAATTTTCCGCAAAATACTTAATTGCATCCTCTGGGATTTCGCTGAATTCCCCATTTAACGTCTTGTCATTTGCTTTGTCAAAAGGCAAACCTTTAAAAATAACAAAGTGAATGATTACAGCCCATTCATAAGCATGTCTATAATGAATATCATCTTCATCAAAGCTAAACTGATTGAAAAATGATGATATGAGTGATTCTGATTGTTCTTCAGAATGGGCAAAATAATTCTGCAAATAAAACTGAGTAATGCCTAAATATTTAGATGTTTCTTCATCAAAGGTTTTCACAAAGGTTGTTTTTTAAGCTACTAGGTTTAGTAGATCTTTTGATTATTGATACTTATCCATTCGGCGTCGGCGTTGTGCGTCGGAGTGCAAGCAGAAATGCCGTTTTGCGTATTTATAAACCCAAAACCCCACTCCTTTCCCCCTCTGTGGCCTTAAACAAAGTGGCAGTTTCTTCGATAGTGGTTGTGACATCTCTGTAAGTCATCCCTAGCGTTTCTTCGGAGTGGCGACTGTCGTAAACGTAGTTTTGGTAGGTCGCCCGAACTGTTTCTGGTGTAAGCAACGGAGAGTCACCCGTAAATAAGGTGCGGATTTTTTCTAACAGCGCCAGCATTAGTGCACCCCATTTAGGTAAAGGTTTGCGAGGAGGTGAAGCGTTGAGTGCAGAGGCCATTTGATTCAATAGCTCTTGATAACTGAGGTTGGTGCCGTTGAGAAGAAACCGGTCGTTCTTTTCGTTGCGTTTGAGGGTCATCAAAATTGCTTTGGCAACATCTCTTACGTCGATAACGCCGGTACTTCCTGAAGGATAATAGGAAGGACTTTGTTGCGCATAAGCAAACATTTTTGCAGTGCCTTCTGACCAGTGGCCTGCGCCAAGAATAATACTAGGGTATACAACAGCCACCGACATACCTTCTTCCTGCCCGCGCCAGACCTCTAGTTCGGCCAGAAATTTACTGCGAGAATAATTACTCACCAGTTTACCATCTTCCCATTTGCTGCTTTCAGAAATAAGATGCCCGTGATTGTTCCGTCCTAATGCAGCAACGGAACTCACATGAATCAACCGTCGCACCTTTTGAAAAAGGGCAGCGTCAACCAAATATTGGGTGCCTTTACGATTAATGGTGAGCAGTTTTTCCTTGTCGCGAGGAGCAAAAGAAACCAGCGCTGCGCAATGGATTACTGTGTCGATGCCTTCTAGTGCAGCTTCCAGACTGAAGTAGTCTTCGAGTTCAGCTTCGTGCCAGATTATTTTATCGGCGGCAGCTCCTAAAAGGGTAAGTTGGCTGCCAGGCCGTCGTAAAGCATGTACTTGAGTATAGCCTTGCTGAAGGAGCAAACGGGCGGTATACGATCCAACGAATCCGGTAGCACCGGTAATCAATATGGGGGTTTGGTAATCCAAAGTATTGTTCTACTGATAAGTAAAGAAAGTCCCATTTTTTTTGCGCAATATTAGGGCAAAGGTCGTGAAAATTTTATTCTCCGCCAGCCCCTGGCTGTTCAGGGTCTCTTGGAGCTGAGTGGGGAATGAGCCCCAATACGGCACGCAACCTTAATTGCAAAAGGGAGAAAATACCCACCAGGCTGACCACCCCATCGCTGTCTTGATCTACCATCTCCTCTAGCCCTTCTCCTAGTTCTGGGTAATCGGAGAGAAGCTCTGCCATGGCATCGGCTTTTGAGGGGAAAGCTTCAGCGTCTTTAGGTGCTTTTGATTTCATTAGAATAAGCGCTAGTTGAGTATCCCCGTAGGCTTCCCGTCAATACTTGTCATGTTTTTCTCTGCCCAGTAAGATTGGGTGCCTTCAGGCCCTTTGTCTTCGAAAGAAGTAAGCAGGCGACTACGCTGATCCACAAAATCATAAAGCGGCACGGCATAGCCGCAAGAGGTTTGGACACTCTCAATCTGGACGTCAAAAATCTGGCGGGCACCTGCAAGGTCGGGGAAATGGGCGTAAAGTTCTTCCCATTCCGGATCGGCGGCATGAATTGTTAGGGCGGTGCCATAGATCCGTAAAATGAGCGGGTTGCCCACAAAGGAGCAAAACATCAGCGTCATACGATTGACACCAAGTAAATGAGCGGCTGTTTCATTGCCACTACCGGTGAGGTTAAGCCAAAGCAAGCGATTAGGAGAGAGTACTCTTAGGCTGTCCAGTCCTTTTGGTGAAAGATTGACTCGGCCATCAATATCAGCGGTAGCCACAAAAAACAACTGCTGTTCTTTAATGAAGTCTTGCAGGCTGCTGTTAAGCTTAGGAAGAATTTTGGCCATATTAATTAGTTTTTTTTAGTAAACGGCTTCTGCTATCCGGCGGATGATGGAAGAATCGCCCATGGTATAATAATGGAGGCAAGGCACTCCCGCTGCTTTTAGCTCTTTACTTTGTGCAATACACCACTCTATGCCTACTTCTTGCCGCGCTTCAGGGGTGTTTGCCACGGTCATTGCTTTTACCAGATCGTCGGGCATATCAATGTGGAATAAACGAGGAATGCTGTTGAGTTGGTATTTTTTTGTCAGCGGTTTTAGGCCGGGAACAATGGGGACATTGATCCCTATTGCTCGGCAAGCATCGACATATTCAAAATATTTTTTGTTGTCGAAAAACATTTGGGTGACTATATAGTTAGCCCCTGCATCAATCTTGGCTTTGGTATACGCGAGGTCGAGTTCCAGATTGGGCGACTCGAAATGTTTCTCTGGGTAACCAGCAATGCCAATACAGAAGTTGGTAGCAGCCCCGTTGTCGATATTTGCGTCGAGGTATTTGCCGGTATTCATATCTGTCACCTGCTTGATGAGATCCAGGGCAAATTCATGACCACCTTCTTCGGGTATGAACTTTCCTTCGAATTTACGCGCATCACCACGCAAGGCGAGCACATTGTCGACATTGAGAAAGTTGAGGTCGATGAGTGCATTTTCCGTGTCTTCGGTTGTAAAACCACCGCAAATAAGGTGAGGGACGGCATCTACACCATAGCGGTGCATGATGGATGCACAAATACCAACGGTGCCCGGGCGCTTACGGATGGCAGTTTTTTCGTAGTAACCGCTCTTTCTTTTTTTGTAAATAAATTCCTCCCGATGGTAAGTGACATCAATGAAAGGTGGCTTAAATTCCATCAAGGGATCGAGTGCGGCAAAGATATCCTGCATACGTCCTCCCTTAAGAGGAGGCAGCACCTCGAAGGAGATCAGCGTTTGATCTTTAGCTTGCTCGAAGTATTCCGTGACTTTCATATCATTTTTTGGGTGTGTGGGCAAAACTACGGATAAAATTGGGGCTATGTAATACCATCAAGATGGAACGTAGTCAGCTTTTTGTCAGGAATTACGAAGAGCAAGAAAGCATTTTTTTAAATCAGCCCCCTTTTTGTGACAAAGGTCTTGATACTACGTCTAAAGTTTAACAAAGCTATTGCGAACATTAAGTAGGCTTGTGATAGTTTAAGAAAAGGTTAATGTACTTGTAAATGGGGCAGATATCGAAGTTTTAATAAAAATCCTACGATATTTGCCATGACAAACACAATACTTTCCCCGTCTTTGACGTAAATGAACCGATTACTTTAAATCAATAATAAAAAGTCGATTTCGACTTACTTTTTTATACAAACCAATTAACAGAATGAAAAACTTTGTGCTAAAGCTAACTGGATTAGGACTTGTAATGGTCGCTTTATTTTTCACTTCTTGTGGAGAAGACCCTATAGTAGTGGATCCACTAGGCCCTGAAATCAGCTTTGTTGCTGATCCTGGCTTCTTGAATGCTGACAGTGAGGTAATACTAGGTGAGGGTTTCTCTGTGAAAATCCGCATGAGCAAAGGAGATGCGCAGTTGGGTAACCTGCTGGTTGAAGAAGGAACCAGTAAGCTTGCTACTGGCCGCATGACCATCGATGGTGGTGCAGTTACTACTCAAAACGCTCTTGTACTTTTCGGGACAGACAAAGATGGAGTGACTTACAGTATTGATATCGCACCAAGTGGTACGGAAGCCGTTGGCGATTTCACAACCTACACCTTTACTGTTACTGATGACAGTGGTGAAACGGACGCTGTTGACATCGTAATCGAAACGACAGAAGAGCCAGGTACTCCTCTTTCTCAAACACTTACTGGTGTATTGTTGAACCAGGCTGGCCCTGCAGGTACCGGTGGTTTGAAACTTGCTGATGGTACAGGTACAGGTTCTGCAAATATTGGCGCAGAAATTCGTGACTTAGGTATCGACTGTACCGTTACTCTTCCTGCTGAAAACTGGCGCGCCGAATTTGGTACCGTTAATGGTGCTAATATGGTGAAGGTTGATGTATCTCAGCTTGAAAACTTCAGTTTCGATGAGGTTACCAAGAAGGAAGTTATTAGTGATATTTACACGAACAATGGCGTTGCCCTTTCTGATGGCGTAAGCCAAAGTCCTACCTGTGTAGAAACAGCGGTTACTGATGTTTCAGGAACTGTAGCAGTAGATGACTTGTTCGTTGTTTTTGCTAACAATAACTATTACCTGATCCGTGTAGATGCAATTAACTACGTGGCAGATGACCCGGCTACTACTGCTAATGAGGCAAATGGAGATAACTTCGTCTTCTCTATCAAGTACTAAGCAACTGCTTAATTAGCTGTCAGGAAAGACAGTTGTACTGTTTAAAATAGACGTTCAAAAGAACCGAAATCATTGCCTGTTGGTAATGGTTTCGGTTCTTTTTTTGTTCGGTGAAGTTGTCTTTATTGTCGAGCTGCTGTTCAATTTTCGTTATCTTGGAAGTTGACTTAATTCTGCTCTTTTATGCCCGAAATAACCGAAATTTTTTATCCTCATCAACGTGCTGATTGGCGCAACTGGTTGCAGGAACATCACCAAACCAAGACGGAAATATGGCTGCGGATGTTCCGTAAGGACACAGGGAAGCCCTCATTGCCATATGATGACCTCGTAGAGGAATGTCTCTGCTTTGGCTGGATTGATGGTGTAGTGAAAAAACTGGATAAAGAAAGCCGAGTACAGCGAATTACGCCTCGTCGAGTGAAGAAAAGTTTCTTATCGGAGCTGAATCGCCAGCGGTTTTGGAAACTACAGCATTTGGGTTTGATGACGCCGGCGGGCATGGCCCCTGCTATCGTTGATCAGATTGGGAGCCCTGATGATCCTTTTGAAATACCGGAGTGGGTGGCTGCTCAGCTGCAAGAAGAGGAACAGGTGTGGGAGAATTTCCAAAACTTCCCTCATTTCTATCAGCGACTCAAAGTAGGGTGGGTGATGGAGGCTGGCCCTTCCCGCAAGGAGGTCTCTCAGCAGCGCTTGGACTACTTGATTAAGATGACCGCGAGGGGAAAGCAGTACGGAACGCAACCACTGGCGGGGATAATGGACGATATTTCACCGATTGTCCGTAAGGATAGTTAACTTTGAAGCTGCAAGATTTAGCCAAAATAATACCAAAATAAATGAATAAAGTTGTTGCGAATGCACAAGCAGCTATCAGCGGAATATCCAATGGGATGACGATCATGCTGGGGGGCTTTGGCTTGTGTGGAATACCAGAAAATTGCATTGCTGCGCTGGTGGAAGCAGGGGTTTCTGACCTGACTTGTATATCTAACAATGCTGGTGTGGATGATTTTGGATTGGGCCTACTATTGCAGAAGAAGCAAATCCGAAAGATGATTTCTTCTTATGTAGGAGAGAATGATGAGTTTGAGCGCCAGATGCTCAGTGGAGAACTAGAGGTGGACCTTATCCCTCAAGGTTCGCTGGCCGCTCGCTGCCAAGCTGGCGGTGCTGGAGTACCTGCCTTTTTTACGCCGGCTGGTTATGGCACGGAAGTGGCCATAGGCAAAGAAGTCCGCTACTTTAATGGTAAACCTCACATTTTGGAAGATGCCCTGACGGCAGAGTTTGCGATAGTGAAAGCCTGGAAAGGAGACCGCTTTGGTAACCTGATCTACAAAGGCACGGCACGAAACTTTAATCCAGTGATGGCGATGGCTGGTAAGATCACGATTGCGGAGGTCGAAGAGCTGGTAGAGCCCGGAGAGCTTGATCCCAACTTTGTGCATACCCCAGGGGTATTTGTACAGCGTATTTTTCAAGGAGAGAAATACGAAAAACGGATTGAGCAAAGGACGGTGCGTAGCCGAGGATAGGGGTGATGTTTTTTACCACATAGACACAGAGGGTTTTACGCTGGTCGGGAGACCAGCGATATAAAAAAGAAATCGATGTTAGATAAAACAGGAATTGCGAAACGGATTGCACAAGAATTACAAGATGGCTGGTACGTGAATCTGGGGATCGGTATACCGACCTTGATTGCGAACTACGTGCCAGAAGGCCTGAATGTCGTTTTTCAATCAGAGAACGGGATTATGGGTATGGGCCCTTTTCCTTATGAAGGAGAGGAAGATGCGGATATGATCAACGCGGGTAAGCAAACGATAACGGCTATGCCCGGAGCAGCTATTTTTGATTCTGCTACCAGTTTTGCAATGATTCGCGGGCAGCACATTCAGCTGACGGTGCTGGGCGCAATGGAGGTTGCCGATAATGGCGACATTGCCAACTGGAAAATACCCGGCAAGATGGTAAAAGGCATGGGTGGTGCGATGGATTTGGTGGCATCGGCCGAGAACATCATCGTAGCGATGATGCATACCAATCGGAAAGGAGCATCGAAGCTGCTGCGCCAATGTACGCTACCACTGACAGGCGTGCAATGTGTGAAGAAAATAGTGACCAACCTGGCCGTATTGGATGTGACACCGAATGGTTTCAAGCTGATTGAACGGGCACCGGGTGTGTCGGTAGAAGAAATACAAGCCGCCACAGAAGGGCGCTTGATTATTGAAGGCGAAGTGCCGGAGATGGTGCTTTAGGGTGATCCTCACCCGTATTAGGTACTGGGTACTTAGTAGAAGGTACTTGGTAGCCCATTGGGTTTTAGCCGACCCAATTAACAAGTACGAAGGCTCATCTTAGTCTCCGGACTAAGATGTAATATGTTGCTGGTCTCCTGACCAGCGGGTTTCGCCTGATCCAAGTACGAAGTACCAAGTACCTTTTACTGCGAGGTTTTGGGAGAGCTTGATTTTGCAACTTACTTTCAAACCTCGCTTGCGCTAAGGATGGTAACAGGCCCCGCAGGGGAGACCCGGTGCAGCCGGGGCCGAACAAAGTGAGCTGTGGACAGCCTGACCCCGCAGGGGGAGCGCCCAAAAAACAGAAAGAGAAGATGAGAAGACTGCTGGTTTTAGTAACATTGTTGGGGATAGGTATATTGGGTTGTGAGAATGACCTGGCAGAGGTAGAAGCCTTGAAAGCACGCCTGGATGTAAAGGTGGAGCGGGTAGAAGAAGTGGAGATACTGTACAGTGATTCGGCGCAGGTGAAGGTACGGATTACGGGCCCGGTGATGTTGAATAACCTGGATCGTACGGAGCCTTATCAGGAATTTGTGGAAGGCGTGTTGGTAGAGTTTTTTGGGCCAGAAGAGACGATCACCAGCACCATGGTGGCTAAATATGCCATACGCTACGACCGTCGTGGAGAAGTGATTGTGCGTGATAGTGTGGTGTGGGAAAGCGTGGAGAACCAGAAGCTGGAGACAGAAGAGCTGATTTGGCGAGAGAAGGATGAAGAGGTGTTTACCAAGAAATTTGCGAAAATAACCACTGCCCGAGAAATTATTTATGGCCACGGCTTTCGGGCTGACCAGAATTTTTCGAATGCCAAAATCCAGCAGGTGGAAGGTATTATTGCAGTAGATGAAGGACAATAAGGAACAGCACGAAAATAAATCGCATTTTATTTTCTGCGCAATACTAAGATAAATATTCTATGAAATTTCCATTACCCTTGCCAGTAAGTGAACTAGCAGAGCAGATAGGTGCTGAATTGTTGGGAGATTCAGATTTGCTGGCGACAGGCATAAACGAAGTACACCACGTAGAAGAAGGGGATATCACCTTTGTGGATGTAGAGAAATACTACGCCAAAGCGCTGGGGTCGGCGGCGACGATTATCTTGATCAATAAAGCTGCGGAGGTGCCTGCCGGAAAGGTTTTGCTGGTGGTAGATGACCCATTTACGACTTATAATGACTTGGTTTGGCGCTACCGACCGTTGCAGCCGCTACAGCGAAATATTGCAAGCAGTGCCCTGATAGGGGAAGGTACGACGATAGAACCAGGGGCGATGGTAGGAGAGCAGGCTGTGATAGGTAAGAATTGTTACATTCATGCGAATGCCTACATCGGTGATCATTCTGTACTGGGCGATGAGGTAATTGTGCAGGCTGGCGCGGTGATAGGGAGCGATGCTTTTTACTTCAAGAAGACAGCGGCAGGGTTTCATAAATGGCGCTCTGGCGGGCGGGTTGTGCTGGAAGACGGGGTGGATATTGGCGCCAATTGTACGATCAATAAGGGCGTTTCGAGCGATACCATCATAGGCGCTGGCAGCAAGCTTGACTGTCAGGTGCAGATTGGGCATGATACCAAGGTAGGAAAGAGGTGCTTGTTTGCTGCACAGGTAGGAATAGCGGGCAATTGTACTATTGGCAACGAAGTAGTGATTTATGGGCAGGCAGGGATAGCCCAGAATGTAACCATTGGCGATAAGACGATAGTTTCGGCGAAAGCTGGCGTGAGCAAAGACCTGGAAGGCGGGAAGCTTTACTTTGGGGTACCTGCACAGGAAGCGCGTGATGCTTACAGAGAACTGGCTGCGCTGAGGCAGTTGCCGGACTTTTTGAGGAAGAATAAATGATGTGATGTGGCAAAGGGTTGCGACGATATTAAAAACTACATACAGCTCTTGGGTGAAATATAAGATTGAAAGAAGATGTTGTGCCCTGAAACAGATAAGTTTTTCATGAATTATGATTGAGTGGATCAAGAAACGGAGAGAAGTCAAAAAGATATTACAGCAACTTGATTCTTGTGCAGGAGAGTTTACGTTCCCGATGCTAGATAATGGATATGTTTATCTCATTGACTCAAGAATGACATTATTTAGCTCGAAGAATTATTGGGGAATTACGATTGAAGTAATTGGATTCAGTACTAGAGGGGGAGGCCATGATGGAATCAACAATGCTGTACACATATATGGAAATTTTCCAGGCTGTAGGCCTGGGCTGCAAAACGAAAATTTCTTCTACTTTACGGATGATATCAATGGTCAAAAAGCATTTGATGAAGAATATCAATTTTATTTAAATCCTCATGCCAAGAGTGTTTTGATTGATGGAATTGAATATGAATTAGTACATCAAAAAGAACAGTATTTAAAAGCTGAAATCTCGATAGACGGTGATTATATTGGAATTCAAGATTATCTCAGACTGATTTGGCCTCAAATTGTTGAAAAGCCATTTCTTTCAACAGAAAAACTACTACAAATAACGCATAGAGATCTAAATGAAAAAATTAGGTTAGAGGAGTGGTGGCATCCCGATTTAGTAGAAGATGAACTGCCAAGTAAAACTGAGACCTTCATTAAGATAGCTCATGCTTTTGTGAATGATGATTTCAATAGGTTAAGCAAATTATCAGAGAGCACAAATACTAACTGGAGGAACTGGCCCGAAGGAGGGACGCTATAGATTTAAAAATGTAATGTAATACATAAGGCCTAGCTGTTAGGCGCAATGCATTGGGATGGTTAGGAATGTCCACCCAACTGTGTCTAATTAAAGTCATCGAAATGTATCTGACGGATTACCAGCTGTAAAAAGTCTTTGCGCGAGACACACTATTTGGGGGTACTCTCCTTACATTTCGCCCACAATCCTTTCCGGGTAAGTATATACATTCAGCCGGTCTTGACGAAGGAAGCCAATGAGGGTGATGCCGTTTTCCTCCGCCAATTGTATGGCCAGAGAGGAGGGAGCGCCGATGGCCGCAAGTAGTGGCGTGCCTGCGCTGGCGGCTTTCTGAACGAGTTCGAAACTGATGCGACCGCTGAGCAAGACGAGCTTGTCGCGCCAGGGAAATTGGGCTTGTTGCAAGCTACTGCCGATAAGCTTGTCGAGGGCATTGTGTCGCCCAACGTCTTCCTGCAAGGCCAGTAACTTGCCAGCTGTGTTGAACAAAGCCGCAGCGTGTATGCCTCCTGTGTGGCCAAAGACCTCTTGCTGCTGTGCCAACAAATCGGGCAGTTGTGTGAGGATGGCGGGGGATACGGTAGGTTTACCTGGAATTGGAAAATGAAAGAAAGTGCGCTGGAGTTGTTCTAAATCGGTTTTTCCACACAGGCCACAGCTGGAATTGGTATAGCCAAAGCGGTGATAGTTGTCGGGGCGAAAATCTACCTCAGGCTGTAGTGTCACGAGTGCCTCGGTAGGGCTGATGAGTTTGACCGTTGCGATGTCGCTGGCCCGATGAATGATACCTTCCGTAAACAGATAGCCATAAATGAGTGCTTCGTCGGCACCAGGCGTGCGCATGGTAATTGCCAGGTCAACGGCTTCGTCTTGCTGAGGATCGTAGATGCCAATGCTTAATGGCCACTCGGGGGTGATGGCATCGTCGGGGAGGCTACGCCATTGGCCGTTTTCCCACCGTAGGGTGGCGTGGTTTTTATCTTCTTGGTGGTGGGCGTTTTTAGATTTCAGACTTGTGATTTTACTGTAGAAATAGGATTAGGATTAGGTGCGAGGTGCGGGGTGCGGGGTGCGAGGTGCGGACGTTTGGCATGGCCATGCCTTCGGCATACACTCTAACACTTTTTCAGCCTTTACACCTTTTTAGGTGCGGGGTGCGGGGTGCGGGGTGCGAAAAAACTTCCGACTTCCGACTTCCGATTTTTGGTGCGGAGTGCTAAGTGCGGGGTGCGAACGTTTACCCCCTTACACTTTTACACCCTACAAATCATATTCTTGTCCCAATTCAGGTATCTGAACATCCTGGAAACCCACATCGTTCAGCAATCCTGCCAAGCTTTCCTGCCTGTCGATGGTACCGTGAACAAGGAATACTTTTTTGGTATGCTGTTCTTGGCCGCGGAGGAATTCGCGAATCTCATTGCGATCGGCGTGAGCACTGAAGGAATCCATCTGCTCTACATGAGCGCGTACTTTCTTGTATTGGCCGAAGAGTTTGAGGCCAGTAGCCCCATTGCGAATTTTCCCACCAGGGGTTTGTGGCGAAGCATAGCCTACTAGCAGTAGGGTGTTGCGCGGGTCTTCGATGGTATTAAAAAGGTGGTGTTTGGAGCGACCCGCATTCATCATACCGGAGGCGCTGATGATAATACAAGGCTCTTCCATACTATTGAGTGCCTTGGAAGCTTCGACCTTTTTGATGTATTGCAAGTTGTTGAAACCGAAAGGGTTGTCGTCGATGAGGAGATATCTCTCCAGGTCTTCATCGTAGCATTCGGGATGAGCGCCAAAGATCGTGGTGGCATTTACCGCAAGTGGGCTGTCTACAAAAACGGGAATCCTGGGCAGTCGCCCTTGGGTCTCTAGTTGGTCTAGGATGTAGACGATCTCCTGAGTGCGGCCTATACTGAAGGCCGGAATAAGCAGTTTGCCTTTGCGTCCGATGCAGGCTTCGTGGATGATACGCAGAAATCTTTCTATTTCTTGAGGTTTTTCATCGTGGATACGATCACCGTAAGTAGACTCGCAGATCATGTAGTCAACAGCAGGCATCTTTTGTGGATCGCGCAGGATGGGGCGATCTGGGCGGCCAATGTCTCCGGTGAAGCCAAAGTGAATGGTCCGATTGCTTTCGTGGATACGTAAGGTCACATTGGCACTACCAAGGATATGGCCGGCATCGCGGTATTGTACCTGGACATTATCACGAATATTGATCCATTTGTCGTAAGGGCAGCCAGTAAAGAGCTTCATGGTTTCGTGTACATCCTTAGAGGTATACAGCGGCTCTTTTTTGTCTTTAGGGTTGCGTTTGTTGTAGTATTGTGCATCTCGCTCCTGGATCATAGCACTGTCCAGTAGCATAATAGAACAGAGGCTACGCGTGGCATGGGTGGCGAAAATGCTGCCTCGAAATCCATCTTTTACCAGTTTAGGGACCCGGCCCGTGTGGTCGATATGGGCGTGAGAAAGAACAAGGCAGTCGATTTTGGCGGGGTCAAAAAGGAAAGATTCATTAAAATCCTTCATCTCTTTGTCGTTGCCCTGATAGAGGCCACAATCCAGTAAGATGGTATAACCGTCTTCGAGGGTGAGTAGATGAGCGCTTCCTGTAACTTCCTGAGCGGCACCGCAAAATTTGACTTTCATGTACTTGCATATTGCGCAGAAAACAAGTGGCAATTTTTTTGGGTTTTTCAGAGAATTACACACTTTAGGTATTATGCAGAAAATAAAAAGCGATTTAGCTTCGCTGCTTCTTCGAGGTTTTTCAAGTTTTATAAATAGTTAAAACGCTTTAAATGAAGTGCTTATTCAACTATTGTAAAAAACAAAATCGCTTTTTATTTTCGTGCTGTTCCTAAGTGAACCGTTTATTCAACATATTATGAAAAACAAAATTGCCATTTGTTTTCGTGCTGTTTCTTAAGATTCTTTGATTTCTTTTGGCAAAGACCAATATACAAGATTATTTTGGAGATATTTTGCATAACAGTATTACTATTAAAGCAACAGTGCCTATCTTTGCCCGCAATTTGTGCCGAACCTATGTTTTGCTATCCAGCACTTTCCTTAATTTTTAGGATAGCAAACGCCGCAAAATTGCAAAACCATGCCAAAAGATCAGTCAATTCGTTCCGTTCTCATCATTGGGAGTGGTCCTATTATTATTGGTCAAGCTTGCGAGTTTGATTATTCTGGTACCCAAGCTTCGCGTTCGCTGCGGGAAGAAGGTATCGAAGTAACCTTGATCAACAGCAACCCCGCAACGATCATGACTGATCCGGTGACGGCGGATCATATCCATTTGTTGCCGCTCACGGTAGAAAGCCTCGAGCATATTTTGCGGGAACGCCAGATTGATGCTGTCCTGCCAACAATGGGCGGTCAGACAGCCCTTAATCTTGCGATTGAAGCAGGAAAAGTAGGATTGTGGGAGAAATACAACGTTAAATTAATTGGCGTTGACCTGGAAGCCATTGAGCTGGCCGAAAACCGAGAGGCCTTCCGACAACACATGATTGATATTGGTTTAGGAGTTGCTCCCTCTTTTATTGCCAACTCTTTTCTGGAAGGCAAAGAAGCTGCTCAGAAGATTGGTTACCCCTTGGTGATTCGCCCTTCCTATACCTTGGGCGGTACCGGTGGTGGTTTTGTACATACCGCAGATGAGTTTGATGCCAAGTTGCGCCACGGCTTGAACATGAGCCCTACGCACGAAGTGTTGGTAGAAAAAGCCGTTTTGGGGTGGAAAGAGTTTGAGTTGGAGCTTTTACGTGATGCTGCAGACAATGTAGTGATCATTTGCACGGTAGAAAACCTGGACCCAATGGGTATTCATACCGGTGATTCTATCACGGTAGCACCAGCGATGACACTTTCAGATACAGCTTACCAGGAAATGCGTGACCAGTCTATTCAGGCGATGCGTTCTCTGGGTAACTTTGCAGGAGGGTGTAATATCCAATTTTCGCAAAATCCTGAAACGGAGGAGCTGATTGTAATCGAAATCAACCCACGGGTGAGTCGCTCTTCCGCATTGGCGAGTAAAGCTACCGGATATCCGATTGCAAAAATTGCGGCTAAGTTAGCGCTTGGTTATACACTGGATGAATTAAAAAACCAGATTACCAAAACCACCTCTGCTTATTTTGAGCCTACGCTTGATTATGTCATCGTGAAGATGCCACGCTGGAACTTTGCCAAGTTCCCCGGAGCAGATCATGAGTTGGGCTTACAGATGAAGTCCGTAGGGGAGGTGATGGCTATTGGCCGAAACTTCCTGGAAGCTTTACAGAAAGCCTGCCAAAGCCTGGAACAAGGACGTGCAGGCCTAGGGGCTGATAAGAAAGAATGGATTAGAACCGAAGATATCCTTACGCGCTTAGAAAAAGTAAGTGACGATAGGATTTTTCGCCTTAAAGATGCCATGCGCCTAGGAGTGCCAAGCAAAACCATCCATAAACTCACCAAAATTGACCCATGGTTTCTTCAGCAGATCAAGCGATTGGTGGAGATGGAAGAACGCTTGATGCGCTTTAATGTAGCAGAGGATATTCCCGAGAGCTTCATGCGTGAACTGAAGGTCGTAGGCTACTCTGATGCTCAGATCGCTTGGGTGCTACGGGTAGGAGAGGAACAGGTGACACGGCACCGCAAAACGCTTGGCGTACGTCGTACCTACAAAATGGTAGACACTTGTGCTGCCGAATTTGAAGCCCAGACGCCTTACTTCTACAGTACGTTCGATGGAGAAAACGAGAGTATCCCCAGCGATAAAAAGAAAATCATTGTACTAGGTTCCGGCCCCAATCGGATCGGGCAAGGGATCGAGTTTGACTATTGCTGTGTACACGGCCTGATGGCGATCAAAGAAGCAGGTTACGAAGCCATTATGGTGAACTGTAACCCGGAGACCGTGTCTACCGATTTTGATGTCGCGGACAAACTTTACTTTGAGCCCGTTTACTGGGAGCACCTGGAGGAAATTATTGAACTGGAAGAACCAGAAGGCGTCATCGTCCAGTTGGGCGGGCAAACGGCCCTGAAGCTGGCAGAGACCCTGCACCGTAGAGGCATCAAGATCATTGGTACCGACTATACGAGTATGGACTTGGCCGAAGATCGCGGAGCCTTTTCTGATCTTCTAAAAGAATTAGAGATCCCTTATCCTGACTATGGTGTAGCTGATGATGCCGATCAGGCGCTGACGGTGGCCAACGAAGTAGGCTATCCGGTGCTGGTACGCCCGAGCTATGTCCTTGGTGGCCAGGATATGCGTATTGTGATCAACGATGAGGAGTTGGAGCGTCACGTGCTGCATATCTTTAAGCACATGCCCGACAATAGGGTGTTGGTAGATCACTTCTTGGATCGGGCGAAGGAAGCCGAAGTGGATGCGATCTGCGACGGCGATGATGTTCATGTTATGGGCATCATGGAGCACATCGAGCCGGCGGGCGTACACTCAGGTGATTCGGCAGCGGTATTGCCGACTTACAGCCTTTCGGTAGAGGTAGTGAATAAGATGGTAGAAATCACAGAGCAGCTGGCCAAGGCACTCAATACCCGTGGTTTGATCAATATTCAGTTTGCGATCAAAGACGAAAAAGTCTACGTCATCGAGGCCAATCCTCGGGCTTCACGTACGACCCCCTTTATTGCCAAAGCCTACCAGGTGCCTTACCTGAAAATTGCTACAGAGGTCATGCTGGGCGTGAAGAAACTCAAGGATTATCACATTCATGCTCGCCCTAGTGGGTTTGCTATTAAGGTGCCTGTCTTTAGTTTTGATAAATTCCCTAATGTAGACAAGCAATTAGGCCCTGAGATGAAATCTACTGGCGAGGCCATCCACTTTATTAAAGATTTGACAGATCCATTCTTTAGAGAATTGGATCGTCAACGCTATATGTATCTGACGCGGTAAGCGAGTAAGGTAATGATACTTTTAAGAAACAGGGTGTCAGTTGCTCCATAAAAAGAGTAATTGATACCCTGTTTTAGTTTGGGTTACACTCCAACTGTTGAGTTCGTAGGGAGCTTGCACTGTTTGCCATTTTAATTAACATACAGAATTTATTGTTACATTTAAGTTGCTGGTAGGTTGATATCAGTAAAGAGAATTTCTTGTGTAAATTAGGTGCCGAAATCAATCGGTTTTTCTTCTTTGTTCACCAGTAATATTGGTAGAAAACAAGTTAAATTATCCCTATTGTGAAAACTTATTCTTTCCAAAGTAATTCGATAGACCAGTTAAAAGCTTCTTTGGCTTCCAGTCAGGAGACTGAATTCCAACCTAACTTAGCGGTAGTCTTTTGTTCTAAGCAGCAAGATATTGAGGCAGTGAGAGCTGTTTTTGTTGGAGCGAATATTGACCTTGTTGGTTGTAGTACCGCCGGAGAAATTGTAGATGCAGAACTTTACGAGGGGGCTATTTCTGTGCTCTTGTTTGAAATTAATACCGCTTATTACCAGTTGTTATATGAAGATTACCTAGATGGAGCCGTCTATGAGGCTTCTGTAAAGCTTGCTCAAAGAGCAATGCAGGAATACAAGAATCCAGCGCTGATTATTATGTCAGGTGGTTTGGCCGTTGACGCTGAACAAATCATTAGGGGGATCCGAACAGGAGCAGGGCGAGATTTGCCAACGTATGGAGGGCTAGCCGGTGATGACTTGGAAATGAGAAGTACTACGGTGTTTACTAATCATCATTTGACCGATCAAGGGCTAGTGGTACTGGTATTAGATACCGATAAAATTATAGTTAAAGGTTTAGCTAGAAGTGGTTGGGCACCTGTTGGAGGAGTGAATACGATAACCAAGGCTGTAGGAAACGTAATTTATACCATCAATGGAGAACGTGCCTACGATGTCTTTATTCGTTATTTTGGTATGTCTAAAGACCGTCTGATAAGTGATCCATTGATTTCTATTCAAACCAATTACCCACTTCAAATTCTTAGAGGGGAAGGTGCTTCAATATTGCGTTCTCCAATCATTGTAAATGAAAAGGAAGGATCCATAACACTGGCAGGAGGGGTAAAGGAGGGAGAACAATTTCAGTTTTCTAATTCGCCTGGGTTTGAAATCATTGATCAGACCATTGAGGAGTTTGGAGAGTTAAAGAAAAGCACGCCCGAAGCAGAGGGCTTGATTTTATTTTCCTGCAAAGGCCGGCATGGTGCTTTTGGACCTATGTTGGAAGATGAAATAAAAGGTATTTATGACTTATGGAATCAACCAATGATTGGCTTTTTATCCTATGGAGAGTTTGGTGATGACGGGACAGGGAGATGCGAGTTTCATAATGAAACTTGCGCTTTAGTTATTTTAAAAGAAAAATAGTAATGATGATACAGGAGTTATTACTAAGCGTTGATTCATTAAAGACAGTTAGTGAAGAGGAGCGGAATATTTTAGAAATAGGACTCAGAAAACTTCAGAAAAAACTTCAACGCCAGGAGTTTAAAATGAAGCGTATTGAAAAAGATAAATTGATAGTTGTTAATATCCTTAATGCAACCATCGCAGATTTAGAAAGAAAACAACTTGTCATAAAAGAGGCCAATGAGCAACTCTCTCAGCAGAAAGCCTTAATCGAAAAAAATTCCCTGCTTTTAGCCAATAATATTCAAAAGCTAGAACGCTCTTATAAGGAACTCGAAGAGTTTTCTTACATCGCCTCTCACGATTTGAAAAGCCCGTTGCGTACCATTGCTAGTTTTTCACAACTAATCAAAAAGCGATATGCGGAACTACTCGATGAAAGAGGAAATGAGTTTGTAGATTTTATTGTGAATGGCGTCAAACAGATGAATGGCGTTATCGATGCACTATTAGAGTATGCAAAAGTGAGTAACCAAATCGACATCTTTGCTGATACGGATTTGAATAAAGTCGTAACGATGGTAAAAGCTAACCTTAAAACAGAGATCGCCGATCATCAGGTGACGATCATCAGTGATGATTTACCAACCATTTACGGGAATGAGATTGGTCTAATACAGCTTTTTCAAAACTTACTCTCCAATGGGATAAAATTTAGGTCTGCACAAGATCCTGTGATAAAAATTTCTTGTAAAGAAGAGAAGGGACATTGGTTGTTTAGATTCGCCGACAACGGCATTGGCATAGAAGAGCAGTTTCAGGAAAAAATATTTTCACCTTTCCAACGCTTGGATAAGCAGAAAACCAGTGGCATGGGCATTGGTCTTTCAATCTGCCGGAAGGTAGTTAAAATGCACCAGGGCGATATCCATTTTGAACCTGTTGGCACAGGTGGAACGTGTTTCGTCTTTACCTTGAAAGACCAAACGGAAACACAGGAACTTAAGGGGCTGGATGAGCCGCATACTTTAGTCTAAGGGAAGAGCATTTATTCTTCGGGGGGTAAAGTACGTCGTTTACGGTAAGCAACAGCACCTCGGTACACCAACCCGGCAAAAAGGGCCACTCCTAATAGTAAATAAATGTAATTGAGTCTCCCCACTTTGCCATAGACGGCAATAAAAGAGATACTCACCAAAAACAGGGTAGGCACTTCGTTGAACATCCTAAACTGCCAAGCGGAAAGCGGCCGCTCTCCGGCTTCCATTCTGATGATCAGCTTTTTGCAATAAAGATGATAGACAGTAAGTAGCACAAGTAGCAGCAACTTGAGGTGCAACCACCCCGGTGTGCCCGTTGAAAAGTAAGCATAAGAGGTCACGCCGGCCAAATCAAGCCCCAGCATCAAAAGTCCAGCTGTCCAAGTGATCATCATGGCCGGATTACAAATGATTTTATACACGCGCCAAGCCATCGCCTGAAACTGTTCGGTCAGGATACCGCGAGCGGGTTCTTCGCGCTCGTCGGCTTCCACCAGGTACACAAAAATGCGTACCAAATAGAAAAGGCCGGCAAACCAGGAAACGAAACCGACTACGTGCAGGGCTTTGAAAAAGAAATTGGCGTCCATGTATTTCTCTGATTTTTTATGTACGAACGCAAAGATAAGCACCATTTTTAGCAAAGGCGTCATCTGTTTTAGGTATACATAAACTACCAGGTAAGCATTTTACATTATTCACACAATCTTACCTGTCATGAAAAGAACCATTGCCAGACGAGCCGCTCCGGAAGTAAATGCTGGAAGCATGGCCGACATCGCTTTCCTCCTTCTCATTTTCTTTTTAGTTACCACCACCATTATGTCAGATAAAGGCATTTTGGTAAAATTGCCGCCGTGGGATATGACGTATGAACCCGTGCCCATCAAGGAGCGCAACCTGATGCGAATCTCGATCAATGCCAATAACCAGCTTATGCTACGCGATGAAGAGATTGCGCTTGAGGATGTTCGTGAACGGGTGAAAACTTTCATTATGAACCCACAAGCAAACACTAAACTGGCCGAAGCCTCCAACAAGGCAGTACTCTCCCTGATCAATGATCGGGCCACCAGCTTTGAAAGCTACCTGCTGGTTTACAATGAACTCAAAGGAGCCTACCAGGAACTGTGGGAGGAAGCCGCCCAACGTTATTACCAGCAGCACTACGAAAGCTTGCCCATCGAGCATCAAAAGGATATTCGCAATGCCATACCCTTGGTGATCTCAGAGGCAGAGCCAACGGAGTTTTAGTACAAGAAGTAACATTTGTGTGTGCCATGCCTTGGGCTGTTCACTATTATGTGTTCATGGCCGAGCCATTGAGCACATACCGTTGCCATCCACTTGCGCTTGTTTCGATAGAAGATCGGAATCCCGGCCCCGGGCTTCGGCCTCCCGGCCTACGCACTAAACAAAAAAAGCGCCCCGGAACAGTGATGTTCCGAGGCGCTTTCAATTTATTTCAAGCACGTCGCACCCAATGTCGGAAGTGGGAAGTCAGAAATCGGAAGTATTTTCCGCACTCCGCACTCCGCACTCCGCACTCCGCTTAGTGAAGCACCACCACCTGCTGAATCATAGGATCAAGGCCCTCTGTTTCCAACTTGATAAGGTAAGTACCACTTGGTAACCTTTGAGTGTCAATCTCGTAACCTTCCTGTGGCCAGTAGTTCAGTTCTTTCTGGAACATCACTTGACCATATAGGCTGTAGATGCCTACAGCAACGGGCTGGTTGCCCAATCCATCGGCCTTTACGCGTAAGCGCTCATTGACCGGGTTCGGGTAAATATTCATCGCTGTTGGGCCATCGCCACCGTTCGTTAATTGCTCTTCGCCAGAGTAATCACAAACGATAGTGACCGACTGGGTAAGCAGACAACCATTAGCATCCTTTACAACTACCGTAAACGTTTGGGTAATGAAGCCCATGGTGTAAAGAATTTGCGAGTGGCTGGGGTCAGAAGTGATATAACCATCCTCCAGTGGGAAGGTCAGTTGCCATTCGTAGCTGTAAGGAGGTGTGCCTCCGCTGATAATCACTCCTAGCAAGTTGTCATCAGAATTACAGATGACAGGGTCACCATCAACGACAAACTCAGCGCTGAGCGTATTGTCAACCACTAGGATCTCCTGTTGAGCTTGGTTGGTGTTGCCACAATCGTCGGTGGCAGTCCAGGTACGGGTAATGAGCACACCCTCCGGCGTTGCCGTCATGGTTTCGCTGAAGACAACCTCTACATCTTCATCGTAGTCGTCACTAACGATAATTTCTGCTACAGGAGGTACCGCATCACAGAAGACCTCCACGTCGGCAGGTACGTTGAAGAAGTCAGGGCTCCCTTTGTCGATGTAGTACACCGTAAGGCTGGCCTTGGCCGTGTTGCCACAAGGGTCCGTAGCAATAAACTCATATTGGTATTCCGTGAGGAAGCCATCTGTTGCACAGTCGTCCGAAGCAGTACTTGTTACAGAGACTGCAGCGGTCAGGTTGCTAGCACAGTTGTCGCTTACTTCCACATCCGCTGAAGTGAAAATCAACGGATTATTAGGATCGCCAAAGCCACCTCCTACGGAGATGAACAGTTCGTCACCACTTTCCAGCCCAAAGAGCAATGGATGGGTGAAGGTAATAGCTGGATCATTCTCGTCATCAAAGAAGACTTGCTGGGTAGCCGTACTCATATTCCCACAAGCATCAGTGGCTGTCCAGGTACGGGTGAGCACTTGTCCACAACCGGGTTCGTTGCTCATATCCTCCATCATGGAAACTTGTACATCAGCGCCGCTACATTCGTCAAAGGCAGTCACCTGATCGTCTAGTGTGGTGTCGTTACAGGCGTCAGCGGGAACGCCACTGAAAACAGGGCCTTCATTGTCGATGATGGTGATGCTTTGTGCAAATGTAGTCGCATTACCACAAGCATCGGTCACGGTCCAGATTCTCTCAAAAGCTTGAGGGGCATTGGGGCAGCTTGCGATGATAGATTGGCTATCCTCAAAGGTCGTGCTAGCGATGGTGCCACAAGCATCGGTCGCCATCAACATCGGGATGCTCTCCCCACAATTGAGGACGATTTCAGCAGGGCTGGTCACTACTGGTGGTGTTTCATCAGTCAGGTCGATTAACAACCCAAAAGAGGAACTGTTGCCACAGGCATCGGTCGCACTCACGCTGAGCCTGTAACGCCGGACATAACCTTCGCCGAGGCAGTCGCCTTCGCTTAATAGCTCTAGACCAATGGAAGATTCACCTGCGTTACAACCGTCTTCGATACTTACCGCAGCCTCTAGCGTCGCAAGTAAAAGGACATCGTCAGCTTGGTCACAATCAACGGGGAACTGTATCACACTTCCATCAGTTACAGGACCCGTTTCGGGATGGTCAAAGGAAATGGCCGGTCCGTCGGAATCACTGAGAGTAATACGCTGGGTAGCGATAGTGGTGTTGCCACAAAGGTCAGAAGCCGTCCAGGTCCGTTCTACATATTGTCCGCCTTCGCAGTCAATAGGCTCCGATTGGTTGAAGCTTAGCACCGCAAATTCACAATCATCTACAGCTTGTACGTTGGGCACAGGCGGTAGCGTGCTGGCACAAATATCGTCGGGTACTCCCTGTAATACAGGTGCCGTTTCGTCCACGAGGTACCAGTTGATAGTAGCGATGGTCCCATTGCCACATTCGTCAAAGGCTTTCCAGGTACTTATCAAGTGACCGGAGTAGCCATATTCGCTACAGTCGAAGCCGCCTAAGTCTTCTAAATCATAAGACGTTGCTACAGCACCGCTACAATTATCAAAAGCTGCTGCTGCACTAGCTATGATTAAGGAAATATTGCCGTATTCAGAGCATTCGATGAAGACATCTTGCCCCGGCGTGTAGTTGCTGACGAATTCGTCAACAAATTCAATGACAGGTGGGGTGGTGTCTTCTACGGTAACCACCTGCACCACATCGTCACTATTACCACAACCATCGGTGGCTGTCCAGGTGCGCGTGAGGGTGTAGTTGTAAGGGCAGTCACCATCCGTACGAACCTCGGTAAAGCCATAGACCACTTCTGAGCAAGAGTCAAAGGCTTCGAGCTCGGGGAGTGGCGCCGTCTCATCACACTCAATGGTTACATCAGCGGGAGAAGAGGTAAATACCGGCGGTGTCGTGTCGATAATTTCTGTAAAGAGGGTATAAACGGTCGTGTTGCCACACACATCCTGCACCGTAAACACCTGCCGCCAACGCGTAAGCATATTACCTACACAAGGGCCATCGTAAAGCTGAGTGAGTTCTACAGTAATTCCTGCAAAGTCAATAGCTGAACAGTTATCGGTGATGGTCAGATCAGCGATTTCAATCAGTGGGTCCCATGTGGAAGAGGGTAGGTCACATTCTACGACGGAGGTACCCATGTCAGGAATACCGTTGAAACTCACTTCCGGGCCAGTATCGTCGATGAACAGGTAGTTACACACAAACGGATCGGAGAAGTTGCCACAGCCATCATCGGCGATGAACGTCACGGTAATGAGGCGGCTACAGGTGCCGTCGTCCACAACAGTGATGTCGTCCACTGTGATGGTCAGATCGCCTTCGTCGGCGCAATTGTCTTCTACACAGCCCTGGAGGGGAAGAATAGGGATACCACCTACCGTCCAACCGTCAAATACGGTGAGTTCGTCGCCTTCGCTCAGTGAGATGGTCGCATCGGCGGGGCATACATTACCGTCTTCGGTGGTGAATACCGCATCGATCTGGCAAGCCAGATCAAAGACCGGTTCGCCCGTGTCCGTGAAGGTGAAAAGCTGTAAGAAAGGATCAGATTCATTACCACAGGCATCCTCCGCCGTCCAGAAAATCTCTACGGAAATTCCACACGCGTCAGCAATTACAGTTCCAATTTGACAAAATACCCGATCCAAACCACAATCCTCATCGATATCTGCTAGCGCAGGGCCAGGGAAATTTCCTAACACATCTCCACCGAAGAGAACGAATGACACCGAAATCGGAGTCTCCGGGTGGTTCGAGCTGAAACAGGAAACAGAAGCTATATCTGCCGGACATACGTCATCTTCATTATCAAATTCTATGTCTACGTCAATCGATCCAGGAGTGGTCGTGATCACCGGAGCTTGCGTATCCTCAATAGTAAAGGTAGCCATAGTGATTGCTGTATTTCCACAGGCATCAGTAGCAGTGAAGGTAACGGTAGCCGATCCAGTGGCTCCACAGCCATCAGAAAGCGCTGTAAAGTTGTTAGACCAAGAGATGGCTGTGCAATCATCAGCTATTGCTCCGGCATGACTGTTAAGCCAGGCATTGAGTTGGGCGGTATTGCCGCTGCCATCACATTCTACGGTCATGTTCATGGCATTTGTGGTGATGATCGGGGCGTCGTCTTCCGAGAAAATATGTTCCGTAACGATCCGGTCAGTGCTCACATTACCACATTCATCACGCAGTACAAATTCGTTGAAGATCGATTTTGGGCAGATGCCCGTTTGGTAGGAGTCCACCAACATATAGTCGATATTGGCAAAATCAGAGGTCATGTCGGTAACACAACCATTAAGATTAACCGTTAAAATAGAACTACCACCAGCTGCTACGTTGAACATGCCATCTGCTCCTACATTTACCCAGCTGCCATTCGGGGTGTTTGGGCCCAATGGGGTCGGGCAACGGTCAAACTCCATGGAAAAAGTGCCACAGGTGATGGCTGGAGCATCATCATCCAGGTCACAAGGGTCGCAGGCTGCCAGGCAGTCACGCGAATCAATATGGTTTTGAATACGCGTGATATTATTCGCTGTCCAGGTGGTAGCACCGCAAACAATGTTCCCCCACATGATAGTGGTGTTAACTGCTTGATTGTGAACACCATCGAATACGTGGCCAATTTCGTGAGCACTCAAGGCTCGTAGACAGTTGGAAGAGTTCGAAAAGTCTTCACATACATTATATCGGTTGCTGCCACACACATCACCGATAGCATCGGCACAGCCAATCAGTGTGAAATTGGTGGAGTCGTCGTCGTCGTCATCATCGTTACAACCCCGGATGTCCTTGGCTGTCCAAAGTTGACCAAGGTCATGGTTGACAAAGTTCATTCCTGCCCACGGCCGGAAAGCATCGAGAATATCGAAAGCTTCATCTCCCGCAGCATCGAAAGGGTCAGAAGCCAAGGTCGTCGCTACAAATTGATCGACGATCACAAAACTAAGGCTAAAATCGTCATACAACGGTTCCATCAGGTTGGTGACGTTGAGGATGAAATCATTAACGTCCATTACGGAACCGTACCTGGTAAACATCGTAAAATCCCCAGCTGTAGCCATTTCAACTTCCACACATTCCGCCATCATCCTCAGCGGATCGGTAGTACCTTTCGGATCATCGGGGTGAGGTACGGCATACCGCTTACCGGCATTGTGTACACATTCTACCGCAGGGTCGGTCAGGATGTCATTTATTTCATAAAAAACGTACTGATTCTTAGGCAGTCCGTCAATCAAACGACTCAGCGGTTCCAAGTAATAAACGTTATCGCCTTTTACAAGGCGAGCGATCATGTAGTCTTCTGTGATTGTAAAGCGGGTGTCAGCTGTACCCGTACGCCCCTTAAAGGTGATATTAGGGCGAGGGGGCATTAGCACATGGCCTTCATCAGTGATGGCTACTTCCCGGTAATTCGGCCCGCGTAGGTCGTTGTGTTCCAGATACACATCCCAGTCTTGCTGGCCCAGTTGTAAAGAGAAATCAAAAGCATTACCACTTTGTGTAAGCGCTTGTACTTTTGTAATGTCCAGCTCAAATACTTCGTAGACGGCAAAGCTCTCGTTGAGCTCGGCATGACGGGTGTTGAGCTTTTTGCCAGAGAGCGTGGTAGACTGTGCTTCGACGAAGCCTGAAATCAGGAGCATCAAAACTAAGCACCAAGCAGCACGGCTTAATACATACAGGTTTTTCATAATAAAGTTTTAGATTAAGAAAGTGTGTTTAAGTAGAAATGTGGTGTCTATATGTTTGGAAACAAAAGCGTAGTAAGGAGCGTAATAGCAATGATTACCACCTTACAGGTTGAACAGTTATAGTGTTTAATTACTTTTTATACCCGTTTCTAGAGAAACGTTACAAGCAAATGCTAGCAGGGGAGGAAAACGTTATATAAATATGCATTCTTTTGAGAGGGGAGGGCTAATAGAAAGGCGCTAAATAGCCGATAAGGAGTGTGGGCTGGTGTCATGGTTAGTGTTTTTGGGAATAAGCTAAGTCACAGATTAGTGAATATAGTATATTTTGTTATATGTAAGCAACTGTAATCAAGATTTTAACATAAAAAATTTAATTGTGGGCCATGCCGTCTCCCATCCCGACTTTTCTAGTCAGGACGGGATCGGCACCGGGCTGTTCACTCTTATGCAGTGCTGCGCATTGCATACCGTTACCATCCACTTGTCCTTGCGCCGTCCCGGCCCCGAGCTTCGGCCTCACGGCCTACGCACCAGACTAACGGCCTGAAGCCCGTTCCGCGAGTAGCATGGGTTTCAGCCCGTGCGAGTACAAAAAAACGCCCCGGAACAGCTATGTCCCGAGGCGCTTTTTTATACTATCTCAAGCACTTCGCACTTCGCACGACGCACTTCGCACTTCGCACGACGCACATCGCACCTGCGTTAATGCAAAATCACCACTTCCCTGGTTTGCACTTCCTGCCCGTCCGCCGTCAGGCGTAGGAGGTAAGTTCCGTTAGGGAAACGGCGCGTATCGATGGTTAATCCTTCCTGCGTCCAGTTATCTACCGCTGTACGAGACAGCTCCTGGCCGAATAGGTTGTACAGTGCTACCGTTACCGGTGCGTCTTCCAGCCCATTGGCTTTCACTTGCAATAGGTCATTTACAGGGTTGGGGTAAACATTGAGTTTCACAGCACCATTGCTGCCGTTGCCCGTAAAGTCGCCTTCGTCGTCAGAGTAATCACACACTACGGTTACGGAAGCGAGGTACTCACAACCATTGGCATCAGTGATTAATACACTGAAAGTTTGCGTGATGTATCCCATCGTAAACAGGATGCCAGCCAGCGTTGGGTCGGTCGTAATGTAGCCATCTTCCAGTGGGAAGGTCAGCTGCCACTGATAACTGTAAGGAGGTGTTCCTCCCATCGCAGTGACACCGAGGCGGTTGTTGTCGCTGTTACACTCAATCACATCGCTACCAAAGCTGAAGGTTGCATCAAGGTCATTGTTTACGACCAGTATCTCCTGACTTACGGAGTTGGTGTTGCCACATTTATCCGTTGCTGTCCATGTGCGGGTAATCAAAACGCCTTCAGGGGTAGCGATCTGCGTTTCCGAAAAGATCACTTCTACTGCTTCGTCGTAATCATCGCTAGCTGTTACGTTTGCTACTGCGGGAATTGCTGCACAGAATACTTCTACATCCGCAGGGACATTGAAGAAATTCGGTGCGTTGCCGTCCACGTAGAAGACCGTCAGGCTAGCCGAGCTGGTGTTTCCACAAGGGTCGGTAGCAATAAACTTGTAATCGTACTGCGCTAGATAGCCGTCGGCTGCACAATCGCCGGAAATGGAGCTTTCCATAATTACTTCGGCAATTATCGTTGCACAGTTATCGGTCACGGTTACATCATCGGAAGTTAACAGCAATGGATCGTTAGGATCACCAAAGCCATCACCTACGTTGAGGAACAACTCGTCGCCACTTTCCAGTCCGAAGAGTAGATCACTGGTGAATTCGATGGTCGGCGCAACGTCGTCATCAAAGAATACTTGCTGAGTGGCGGTACTTGTGTTACCACAAGCATCGGTTGCTGTCCATGTGCGGGTGAGCACCTCGCCACAACCGCTTTCGCTGCTCATTACTTCATTAAGGAAGACCTGTGCTTGATCACCGGTACAGCCATCCACTGCTGTGACGACCACGTCAATGCCGGTATTGTTACACATATCAGCAGGCACGCCGCTGAACACCGGGCCTTCATTGTCAAGTACAATGATGCTTTGGGCAAAGGTTGTTGCGTTACCGCAATTATCCGTTACCGTCCAGGTTCGGTCGTAAGCGACGGGGTTCGCCGAGCAGCTCACTTCGATAGGCGCACTGTCCACAAAAGTCATACTGGCAATCTCTCCACAAGCGTCCGTCGCTTCGATCATCGGAATGTCGTCGCCACAGCTCAGGGTAAGTTCATTCGGGCTACTCACTACAGGTGGCGTCATATCCACAAAGTCGATCATGATTCCCAAGCTAGCGGTGTTGCCACACGCATCGGTCGCTACCACGCTTAAGCGGTAACGCGCAAAGTAACCATCCTCTTGACAATCGCCCTCGTCCATGAGGTTGAGTTCGATGCTGGATTCACCACTTCCACAACCACTACCTATGCTGATCGCTGCTTCCAGTTCCTCCACAGAGAAGGCAATATCCTGATCACAATCAATAGGCAGTTGCACCAAGTCACCGTCCATCACGTCGCCAATTTCTGGGTAGTCGATGGTGATCGTTGGTCCGTTGCTGTTGTTCAGACTGATGCGCTGGGTGTAGCTAGCGGTGTTTCCACAAGCATCTTCTGCATTCCAGGTGCGTTCGATGTATTGGCCACCGTCGCAGTCAATGGGGTCCGACTGGTTGAAAGTCATCACGGCCAATTCACAGTCATCCACAGCTTGTACATCCGCCACTGGTGGCAGGTTGTCCAGGCTGGCACAAGCATCTGCGGGCAGTCCTTGGAAGGTCGGTGCCGTTTCGTCTACGAGGTACCAGTTGATGGTAGCTGTAGCCGCATTGCCACATTCGTCAACGGTAAACCAGGTGCTGATCAAGTGGCCAGAATAACCATATTCGGCACAATCAAAACCACCTAGGTCAACCAGTTGGTAAACCACTGGGGTAACACCGCTACAATTGTCATAAGCAGTAGCCGCACTAGCAATGATCTGTGAGATATTGCCGTATTCAGAACATTCGATGAAAACATCTTGCCCTGGGGTGTAGCCGCTTACGTATTCGTCAACAAACTCAAACACCGGTGGGGTGGTGTCTTCGACCGTTACGATCTGTGTTTCTACACTGGTGTTACCACAACCGTCCGAAGCCAGCCAGGTGCGGGTCAGGGTGTAGTTGTTGGGGCAGTCGCCGTTGGTGCGTACCTCGTTGAAATTGTAGATTACTTCGGAGCAGGAGTCAAAAGCTTCCATTGCTGGAACTGGCGCAGTCTCGTCACACTCGATGGTCACATCGGCGGGCGAGTTTTCGAATACCGGCGGTGTAGTGTCAATAATCTCGGTGAAGAGGGTGTAGACCGTAGTGTTACCACATACATCCTGCACGGTAAATACCTGCTGCCAACGAGTGAGGACATTGCCTACACAAGGCCCGTCGTACAGTTGCGTTAGTACTTCTGTAATCCCTGCAAAGTTGATAGCGGAGCAGTTGTCAGTGATCGTCAGTTCGCCAATATCGATCAATGGATCCCAGGTGGTGGAAGGCAAGTCACACTCCACTGTGTAAGTACCACCGTCGGGGATGCCGTTAAAGCTCACAACGGGAGCAGTATTATCGATAAAGGTATAGTTACACACGAACGGCTCGGAGAAATTACCACAACCATCGTCGGCGATGAAGGTAATCGTGATCACGCGGCTACAAGTGCCATCGTCCACCACGGTAATGTCATCAACGGTGATGGTTAGATCGCCTTCGTCGGTACAGTTGTCACCTACACAGCCTTGTAGAGGAAGAATAGGAATTCCGCCCACGGTCCAGCCGGTAAATACGTCGATTTCGTCACCTTCGCTCAGCGAGATGGTGGCATCGGCGGGGCAGACGTTACCATCTTCGGTAAAGAAAGTAGCGTCAATCTGGCAAGCCAGATCGAATACTGGTGCTGTATCATCGATGAAAGTATAGTTCAGTGTAAACGGCTCGGAGTCGTTTCCACAGCCATCATCAGCGATGAAGGTCACGGCAATATTGCGGTTGCAGGTACCGTCGTCGGTGATGGTGATATCATCCACCGTGATGGTGATCTCTTCGTCTAGCGCACAGTTGTCGCTCACACAGCCATCAAGGGATGGTACCGCGTTTCCACCTACGGTCCAGGTATCAGTAGTGCTGAGTTCGTCGCCTTCGCTGAGTGAAATGATCGCATCGGCAGGGCATACATCACCAGTTTCTGTAGTGAAGGTGAGGTCAACCTGACAGGCTGCGTCAAAAACAGGAGCTTCTTCATCCCGCAGGAAAATAAGCTGCTCACAAGAAGCAGGTGCTCCACACCCCGTGGCCGTCCAAGTACGGATGATGACGTATGCACCAGTATTGCACCGCATCGTGATTTCATCGCTAAAGCTTACTGTTAGATCACCGCAAGCATCGGAGGCAGTAGCCATACCCGTATCCATAGGATCGGTAGAATCGCCACAAGTGAGATCGGCATTAGCGGGACAAGCGATCATCACACCCGAAGTATTCTGGATGGTGAAACGGGTAATGATACGGTCGTCCGCAACGTTACCGCATTCGTCACGCACGAAGAATTCGTTGATCAGCGTCACCGAACAATCTGTACGATCTTCTTCGTAAGAATCGGCTAGCGTCACTTCCAGATTCGCAAGAGAACTACAAGCATCGGTAATACAACTCAAATCAAGAAACATGGTATAGGATCCGCCCGAAGCAGCTGTAAAGCCACCGTCAGGGCCGATCGCGAAGTAATTTCCGTCGGGGGTATTCGCGCCTAAAGGACCTGGGCAGCCCTCGAAAGTCATGGTGAATTCAGCACAATTTACTTCAGGTGCTTCGGTGTCTACTATTGTGATGATCTGAACACAGGAAGAGGAGCTGCTACCACAAGCATTGGTCGCCGTCCAGGTACGGGTGATAACGCCGGTACCAGAGCCACAGTTGGCAGCGAACTCATCATTGAAGGTAACAATAGCATCACCACACTCCGTGGTAGCGGTTGGTTCGCCAGTCGCTGTAGGATCGGTGGACATGCCACATTCCACGGTTACATCATCCGGACAACTAATAGCAGGAGGGGTAGTAGAAGAAGTTTCAATCGTGATTTTAGTGACAATTAAGTCGTCAGAGATGTTGCCACAGGCATCGCGTAATTGAAATTCATTGACGAGGGTAATGGAACAGCCTGGCTCAACATCTTCGGAATAAGAATCGAAGAGGGTGTATTCCAGGTCCGTCAGGTCGCTACAGTTATCCATGGCACAACCGTTGAGGTCTACCACTACGATGTAGCTGCCTCCGGAAGCGGCGAGAAACGTACCGTTGTCCGGCACGTCATGCCATGCTCCGTTCGGGCTATTTGGCCCCAGGCCATCGGGGCAGTCGTCGTAGGTGGCGGTAAACTCAGCACAATTTACCTCCGGGCCTTCCGTATCACCGAAAGTGGCGACAATGGTCACAAGGTCAGGAGAAATGTTGCCACACGCATCCTGAATGTCGTAGGTGTTGGTCAGTGTTTGGCCACAATCAGCGGTGCCTTCAACGGAACTGACCAGACGAATTCCCATACCGGTGAAGCCATCCGTACAGCCGTCACTTACGCAGCCGTTAAGGTCGAGATTGTAAGTTGCTCCCGTACCAATTCCGATACCAACGGTAATCATACCATCCAGGGGAATAGGACCAAAGCCACCCGAGGGTACGTTCGGTGACAAAGAGCTGGAGCACCCACCATCAAAGAAAGTCGTGAACTCTGCACAGCTTACATTAGGTGGAGTTGTGTCGACGATCTCTATCTCTTGTACGCAACTTGAAGTGCCACCACACTGATCGGTGGCCGTCCAGGTTCGGGCAATGATTCCGGTACCTGAACCGCAGCCATCTGCCATAAAGGAGTCGGAAAAAGCGACCACAGGATTAGCGGGGCAATCGTCGTCGGCGGTAGCTTCTCCCGTATCAGCAGGATCAGTAGACATGCCGCATTCTACCGTAGCGTCAGCCGGACAAGTAATGTCAGGATCTACACCTGGGTCTTCAAATACGAATTTCACCAACACGGTTTCGTCCGCCACGTTGCCACAGGCATCGCGGAAGGCGTATTCGTTGACGATAGTGATGCTACAGTCCCCTCTGTTTTCTTCGTAAGAATCGATAGTGCTATATTCGATGTCTGCCAAGTCGGTATCGTTATCAATTATACAGCCGGATAAATCGATGGTTTGATTGAAAGTACCACCCGCTGTAGAGCCGATTTCGCCATCAGCGCCAATTAGAATCCAAGTAGGAGTAGTAATGGTGTTAGGGCCAAGGAAATTTGGGCAAATAGAAGTGTATGTTTCGCTGAATTCGGTGCAGGTTACCGTAGGTGGTGTGTCCTCGAAAGCTACTGTGCCTTGGATAGCGATATTGTCGAACCGCCAAGTGCCGGTACTTCCTTCTGCATTGTATCCATAGATACGGAAGGTAGCTGCGGTGCAATTCAAGGTAAAAACAAAGGATTGGCTACGCCAGCTGCTGTTGTCAGGTATTGAACCTGAAGCTACACCGGAAGACCCTGTGGTGCCGTCGGCTAATGTGAAATCAACTTCGACAAAAACGTTTCCAGGCCCGGTGCCGGAGCGTCTTTCATCAAAATCGAAGCCACGAATTTCTAGTAGGTTACAATCATCAGTGCTGATGCTTACCTCTAGGTAATCATCGGTGTCAATAGAACCACTGGTGGTCCAGTTATTAGCAGAGTAGGCATCTCCACCGCCATTGCCGGTGAAGAAGTTGATACTACCAAGTCCTGAACCAAAGGCAGCATTATTGGCAGTTACGTCAGTTGCCATGCTACTGGCAGTGGTTGTTTCTCCTTCAAAACCCCAGGTGGCCAATTGCGCACTAAGTTGAAGGGTTGCTGCTAAGAAAAATAAGACTAAAAAAGATCGTTGAAATGGAATGGATGATTGGGAACAATGTCGCCCGAATCTGTTGATGGCTTTTTTCATCAAATAGGGTTTGAAAAAATGATAAAAATGTTGTAGTTGGTGTTTAATGTTGGGTGTTGCGAAAAGATAAGTTTGGCCACCTCTCCGTTTATTGAAAACGACAGATGAACTTACCCCATAGGGATACTATGGCATTTTTACGTTGTTCTTTTAGGCAAAAAAGATAGATAGGCTATAGAGAAAGGCTCCTTATATATGGCAAAAATATTTATTCCGTTTAGGTTGTATATACCTAGTTTCTGTAAAGTCTGATATCTATGAATTCCGGTAGTTTATAGCGGCAGGGAATAGGGGGAAGCGCAATTCTTGACTGAATTCATGTTGGGGCATTGAGAGCTTGACACGCATTAGGAATAAGCGCTAAGTTATTATTTCAGAGCGATTTACTTGGTGAATAACTTCTCGAGCGCACTGCGCTCCTGAAAAGCGGCTTGGTATCCAATCTGGAAAATTTCTTTAATTCGCCGGGTGTTGATCAAGCTGTATTCTTCCAGTCTTTTTGGAATGATGACGATATTGCATTCCCGGAATTTGGGGAGAGAGGTCTGGGTGACACTGATTTGAAAGGCCCTCTCTGCAACGGTAAAGGCAGTTTTTAATTTGGCAGCTGTCTTCTGCGGGAGTGGGTTGACATAGATGCCCAATGTTTTTTTACAAAGCGGCAGTAAAGGTTCAATGGGGAAATTATTAGTGATCCCTCCGTCGGAATACAATACGCCATTGATTTCAATGGGGGCAAACAACAGCGGGAAAGCTGCAGAAGCCAGTAAGTTTTTAATCAATGGCCCTTCATTAACAATTTCTCCATTGCCTGTCTCCAGGTTTGTACGCGTAATAAAGAGTGGTTTCTTTAGTGCCGAAAATTGATCAATAGGAAATTGTTCGGCCAGGCTTTGGGCGAAGCGGTCAAAAACCAGAATGCCAGGTTTCCGACGGGCGTAATTGCGCCAGGTGATCGGTTTGTTTTTAAGAAAAAAAGCAAGGGACTCCTCAGCGGTATACCCTGCCGCATAAAAAGCACCTACCAAAGCACCGGCGCTAGCTCCAGCGATGATGTCTGGCTCTATTTCTGCTTCCTGGAGAAATTTGAGAACGCCTAGGTGGGCAATTCCTCTGATTGCACCACCAGAGAGTACTAAGCCCGTTTTTTCTGTTTTTTGCATTGCTGCAAATTTAAGTTGTCCTTACCAAGCTCTATATGTACAGCTCCTTTTGAAGGATTGAGGGTAAGGTAAAATAAAAGTGTACGTATGGCAACTAGTTGATGAAAGAATATTTAGCAAGAAAAGCAGGGGGAATCAAAAGAAGCTTGCCAAAATATATTCTGTGCAAAAGTTTTTTCGACAAACAAATGATGGCACTGTGCTTCATCTGGCTAACGTAGCAGTAGTAAAAATGCCATATTACTTGCTAACTTACTGTTTATCAGTATTTCCTCTGTGTTACTTTGTGTTAAAAAAAGATAAAGGGAGTTTTTTTAAACGGGTTAAAGTATCTACTTTTGCGCAGGTTTTAACAAACGACCAAAAAGCGACGTAGCGTGAAAGTATCTTCCCGTTTCTCATCTTATCTTTTCGTAGTGGTTCTGGCACTGTTGTCCGGACCCGTTTTTGCTCAGCACGATGATCATGGTCATGACCACGATCACGACCACGATAGCCATGAGCAGTCCCATGCCTCCGAGGGTGAGCACGGCGGTTGTGGCGATCATGCCGAGGATGGCGAGTACGATCCGGTATCTACTGTAATGAATCACATTGCTGATGCCAATGAGTTCCATATCTGGAAAGGTATCCACATTCCACTTCCTGTATTCTTGTACGCGCCTGAGCATGGCTGGACAACTGGTACAAGTAGCATGTTCCATCATGGGGAATCAGCTGTTGATCGTTATGTTTTGAACCATGGTCGCGCAAATCGTATTGCTGACGACAACTTTCCTATGGGCGAAGTACACCTCGACGGTATTCTACATAAAGTAGAAACCTCTACCGACGCAAAAGGAAAGACCAAAGAAAAGGACGTTTATTACGCATGTGCTAAAGGTGAGCTTTGGAAATTGGATAAGCCTTCTACCTTAGATGGTGGCATCTTGGGCGGAGGTATTACTTCTTTCTACGATTTTTCAATCACCAAGAATGTGTTTACCATGATCTTGGCTTCTTTGTTATTGATCTTCATTTGGGGAGCAGTAGCCAAAGGTTACAAGAAAAATGAAGGTAAAGCACCTTCTGGTATCCAGTCGTTCTTCGAGCCGTTCTTCACCTTTATTCGTGATGAGGTGACGAAGCCAATGATTGGAGAAAACAAGTACGAGCGCTTTCAGCCATTCATCATGACCTTGTTCTTCTTTATCCTGTTTTGTAACCTCCTAGGGCTAGTTCCTTTCTTTCCCGGTGGTGCCAACGTAACAGGTAATTTGGCTGTAACACTGGTATTGGCGGTATTGGCCTTTATTATTACCAACATTCATGGTAACGGACATTACTGGGAACACGTGGTATGGATGCCGGGTGTACCGACTTTCGTAAAGCCAATTTTGACCATCGTAGAGGTTTTAGGCCTTTTCATCAAGCCGTTTTCGTTGATGATTCGTTTGTTTGCTAACATCTCAGCAGGTCACATTATCATCCTGAGTTTGATCGGATTGATTTTCTTGTTTGGTGATAATGGAAACAGTGTAGGTGGTGCAGCAACAGGCGCGTTCATCGGTGGCTTGTTTACTGCCTTTATGAACTTGATCGAGTTGTTGGTAGCGTTCTTGCAGGCGTTTATCTTCGCTATTCTGACGGCCTCTTACATCGGAGCTGCAGTAGAAGAGCACGAACACCACGACCACGAACACGCACATTAATTAGATTTTAGTTTGTGAAGTCATAATCTTGTATTGTGGCTTTACTTCAACATATTTTTAATCATAAAATTCACTTTATCATGGGTGCAATTGGAGCAGGTATTGCCGCATTGGGAGCCGGAATCGGTGTAGGTTTGATTGGTAGCCACGCAATGGACGCTATCGCACGTCAGCCAGAAGCTGTTGGTGATATTCGTAACAACATGATCGTTACTGCTGCCCTTGTAGAGGGTGCAGCACTGTTTGCTATCGTAGTTGGCCTTTTGGCTGGCTAATTTTAGCGAACGATCAAAGAACCAACCAGTGGCCGTAGCGGTTGGCTGCGGCCACGGTTGATCTTTAAAAAGAATTGCCATTTTCTTTTTGCGTAAAGCAAAAGCAAAATATATAGACAATGAATATTTTTCTGTTAGCTGATTTTTCTGTTATCAAGCCAGATCCAGGTTTGATCTTCTGGACGTCTATCATCTTTATTGTACTGTGGACGGTACTAGGACGGATGGCATTCAAGCCTATCCAGAACGCTTTGAAAAAGCGTGACAACGACATTCAGGAAGCATTGGACGAAGCCAAGAATGCTCGTGAAGAAATGTCTAACGTTCAGGCCGAAAACCAAAAGCTCCTGGCAGAAGCTCGTGAAGAGCGTGCCCGGATGCTGAAAGAAGCCAAAGAAACGAAGGATCAGATCGTAAAAGAGGCGAAGGATCAGGCGCGCGAAGAAGCGAAGAAGATCGTTACCAACGCCCAGCAGGAAATCGAGAACCAGCGTAAGGTTGCTATGGCCGAACTTAAGAAAGAAGTAGGTGCTATGGCGATTGATATTGCAGAAAAAGTATTGCGCAAGCAACTGGCCGGCGATAAAGAGCAGGAGCAGTTCGTCAATACTTTGGTAGACGATATCAAGCTTAATTGATCATACGCCTTAATGGCGTATAAGATTTAGACGCCACACGGCGTGTAATATAATAACAACAGGCGCATGTCAGTACAAAGAATCGCAGGACGCTACGCTAAATCCTTGTTGGACTTGGCTCGGGAGCAAAACAAGCTCGACCGGGTACTGGAGGACGTGAAGTCTTTTCAGACCGCGAGCAAGAACCGGGACTTTTACCTGCTGTTGAAGAGCCCTATCGTCAATGCTCGCAAGAAGCTTTCGATCCTCGATGCCTTGTTTCTCGATAAGTACGATGAAACGACCATGGCTTTTCTGCGCATCCTGGTAAATAAAGGTCGCGAACCTTACTTACCAGAAGTTGCCGAAGAGTTTATCGCTCAGTACAAGAAGATCAAGCATATTTCTACCGTAAAGGTGACCACTGCTCAGCCAATGAGTGCTGCCGCTTTAGAGGCACTAAAAGCTAAGCTCACTGCAAGTGATGCAACCGCCAAGTCTGTAGAAATTGAAACGGCTGTAAACCCTGAATTGATCGGTGGACTTGTCCTCGAATTAGATGACAAAATCTACGATGCCAGTGTCGCGCAGAAGCTGGAAGAAGTGAAGCGCAGCTTACTTGCTTAATTAGTAAATTATTATTCTTAAAATAATTATAAATCATGGTTGACGTAAAACCTGATGAAATCTCCGCAATCCTTAAGCAGCAACTGTCAGGCTTTGACAGTGCTACTCAGCTGGAGGAATACGGCACCGTATTAGAGGTGGGTGACGGTATCGCTCGCGTTTACGGTTTGTTGAATGCCCGTGCGGGTGAGCTCGTTGAATTTGAAACCGGCGTTCAGGCCATCGTACTGAACCTGGAAGAAGACAATGTTGGTGTAGTATTGATGGGACCTAGTGATGGCCTTCGTGAAGGTTCACGTGTTCATCGTACTGGCCGTATTGCATCTATTAACGTAGGAGAAGGATACCTTGGCCGCGTAGTGAACCCATTGGGTGAGCCTATCGACGGTAAAGGAGAAATCACGGGCACTACTTATGAGATGCCTTTGGAGCGTAAAGCTCCTGGTGTTATTTACCGTCAGCCGGTAAACGAACCTCTACAGACAGGTATCAAAGCCATCGATGCGATGATTCCTATCGGTCGTGGCCAGCGGGAATTGATCATTGGTGACCGCCAGACTGGTAAGACGGCGATTGCTATTGATACTATCCTGAACCAGAAGGAATTCTACGATCGTGGTGAGCCTGTTTACTGTATCTACGTAGCTTGTGGACAGAAGTCTTCAACGGTAGCACAGGTAGCTCGCGTATTGGAAGAGAATGGTGCAATGCCTTACTCTGTAATCGTATCTTCTTCTGCTGCTGATCCTGCTCCATTGCAGTTTTACGCACCATTTGCGGGTGCGTCTATCGGTGAGTTCTTCCGGGATACCGGTCGTCCTGCACTGATTATTTATGATGATTTGTCTAAGCAGGCTGTAGCTTACCGTGAGGTATCGCTGCTACTTCGTCGTCCTCCGGGTCGCGAGGCATATCCTGGTGATGTATTCTACCTGCACAGTCGTCTGTTGGAGCGTGCCGCAAAGGTAATCGCTGATGATGGCTTGGCACAGAATATGAATGACCTTCCTGACAGCTTGAAAGACGCAGGTATCGTTAAAGGTGGTGGTTCTTTGACGGCTTTGCCGATCATTGAAACACAGGCTGGTGACGTTTCTGCTTATATTCCTACCAACGTAATTTCGATTACCGACGGTCAGATCTTCCTCGAGTCTAACCTGTTCAACGCAGGTATTCGTCCGGCGATCAACGTAGGTATCTCGGTAAGCCGGGTAGGTGGTTCTGCACAGGTAAAGTCAATGAAAAAAGTATCTGGTACCTTGAAACTGGATCAGGCACAGTACCGCGAATTGGAAGCATTTGCCAAGTTCGGTTCTGACCTCGATGCGGCTACCCTTTCGGTAATCGAAAAAGGTAAGCGTAACGTGGAAATCCTGAAGCAGCCTCAGTATTCTCCGGAAACGGTAGAAAAGCAGGTCGCTATCATTTACCTAGGTACCAAAGGCTTGTTGCGTGATGTTCCTGTTGAGAAAGTGAAAGAATTCGAAGAATTCTTCCTCGCTGAGATGGAACGCCGTGAGCAAGGTGTACTGGACAACTTCCGTGCTGGTAAGTACGAGAAGGACGATCTTGCTAAAGTAGAAGCTTTGGCGAAGGAGTTGACCGCTCAGTACAAGAAGTAAACAGCGCGGTAAAAGCCCTGTTTCAAATTGTGAATACTTTATAATAAAGTTTGCCCCCGATGGCTAATTTAAAAGAAGTCCGTGACCGGATTGTTTCGGTCAAAAATACTCAGCAGATCACCAAAGCCATGAAAATGGTTTCGGCAGCCAAGCTGCGGCGTGCACAGGATGCGATCACTCAGATGCGTCCTTATGCCAACAAGCTGGACAGTATGTTGCGCAATATCCTTTCTAACTTGGAAGGAGATGCCGGTACTGTTTTTGGCCAGGAGCGTCCAGTCGAACGTGCCTGTATTGTCGTGGTTACTTCTAACCGTGGTCTTTGTGGAGCGTTTAACACGAATGTGATCAAAGCAGCACTCGCCGCTATGGAGGGTAAGTTTGCTGATGTTCACGCACGTGGCAACCTCACGATGCTGTTTGTTGGTAAGAAAGGCAACGAGTATTTCAAGAAGCGTTACGCTGACTCAGTCAACATCATTTCCGATTACGTCAACCTGTTTGATGATCTGAGTTTTGAAAATACCAAAAAGGTCGCTAGTTACCTGATGGACAATTTTAAAAATGGTCGCTTTGATGCGGTGGAAGTTGCTTACGGGGAATTCCGTAATGCAGCGGTTCAAAATACCGTTCATGTTCCTTTTCTACCAGTACCGAAGGTAGAAGCAGAGGAAGGTGCTACTAATAACCACCGCGCTGATTACATCTTCGAGCCTAGCAAAGAAGGTTTGTTGAGCCATTTGGTGCCAAGTATTCTACAAACGCAGTTCCATAAGTTTAACCTGGATACCCAAGCTTCTGAGCATGGTGCCCGGATGACGGCCATGGATGCTGCTACAGAAAACGCTAATGACTTACTGCGTGATCTGAAAATATCTTACAATAAAGCACGTCAAGAGTCGATCACCAACGAAATCCTCGAGATTGTTGGTGGTGCTGCGGCCCTGGAAAGCGCTTAGTGTTATATGTTTAAAGAAAGGGAAAAGGTCATTCTGCTTCGGTGGGATGGCCTTTTTTAGTGTTCGAGCTGGTGCTCACGGTTTTGCGAGTGTACATTCAACGGTGTCTAACTAAAGTGGGCTTTTCTTTCTCCTAAAAGATGCCCCATCCCAGCAAACACTACTGCGAGTGAAACGAGTATCCCACGAGCCTTATCATTGCGTAGAAAACAAAATCGGTTTTTATTTTCGTGCTGTTCCTTAGCGAGTGGAACTCCCCACAAAAAACCTCTCTCTCGTCTTCTGGTTTTTTCGTGCAAAAGCTGCATTTTTGGAACTCACTCCGAAAAGTAATTGGCAATGAAGAAATTTACTTCCGTCTACGATATTGATGATCCAGCTAGTTTGGTAGCTGAAGCGCTGGCTTTGAAAAAGACGCCCTACACCAATAAAGCACTGGGGCAAAACAAGACTGTCATTTTGGTTTTTTTTAACCCTAGTCTACGTACTCGTCTGAGTACTGAATTGGCGGCCAAAAACCTGGGCTGTAATGTGATGACCCTCAATGTAGCAGACGGTTGGAAGCTGGAATTTGCCGACGGAACGGTGATGAATGGAGGTACAGCCGAACACATTCGTGAAGCTGCCGGGGTGATGAGCCAATATGCTGATATCCTGGCGGTTCGCTCTTTCCCTGGCTTGGAGGATAAAGACAAAGATTATGCAGACGAAGTGATGAATGCTTTTATCAAGTATGCTTCGGTTCCTGTTGTGAGCCTTGAGTCCGCTATTCGGCACCCACTGCAAAGCCTGGCTGACTGGGTAACCATCGAGGAGTACAAAAAGCGTATTCGTCCAAAAGTAGTGCTGACCTGGGCACCTCACCCGCGCGCGTTGCCCCAAGCAGTGAGTAATTCTTTCTTGGAATGGATGCAAGCTGCCCCTGTCGACTTGGTGCTAACACACCCAAAGGGGTATGAACTTGATCCGGCATTCGTTAAGGATACGCCAGTAGTTTATAATCAAAAAGAAGCATTTGCCGGTGCCGACTTTGTTTACGCCAAAAACTGGTCACCACTAAGCCCTTACGGAAAACCACAGCCTGTAGCAGAAAACTGGCAGGTTACGAAGGAGAAAATGGATATGACGGATAATGGCTATTTTATGCACTGCCTACCAGTGAGAAGGAATGTAGTGGTGAGTGACGCCGTATTGGATAGCTCGCAATCATTGGTATTGCCGCAGGCGGGTAATCGACTTTATGCAGCGCAGGCGGTGTTGCAGCGGTTGTTGGGAAGAGTGGATTGAGGTTGAAGTTCTTATATTTTGTATTACTAAAAGAATAAAAGATGAATTCAAAGGTTGATGATTTCTTGGGTAAAGCCAAAAAGTGGCGGCCAGAAATGGAAGAGCTGAGAAGAATTATCCTTGATTGTCAATTGCAGGAAGAGTGGAAATGGAGGGGGCCCTGTTACACGTTTCAAGAAAGTAATATTGTTATTATAGGTGCTTTAAAAGACTGTTGTAACCTTAGCTTTTTTAAAGGAGCCTTGTTAAAAGATCCCAATAATATTTTGGCCAAGCCGGGAGAGAATACGCAGTCGGCACGCGTAGTTCGGTTCACCAGTGTTCGTGAAATAGTGGAGCTGGAGCCCGTTTTGAAAGCTTACATCTATGAAGCGGCTGAGGTAGAAGAAGCTGGTTTGAAAGTGGCGTATAAGCCCGTTGATGCCTTTGCTGTTCCGGAGGAATTACAAAATAGCTTTGATAAAAATTCAGCCTTGAAAACTGCTTTCGAGGCTTTGACACCAGGACGGCAAAAAGGATACTTGCTCTATTTTTCTGCACCCAAGCAATCTAAAACCAAAGAAGCAAGGATTGAAAAGTATGCCCAAAGAATCCTCGACGGCAAAGGGTTTCATGATTGTGTTTGTGGATTGTCGAAGAAAATGCCAACCTGTGACGGCTCACATAAGCACATTAGCTAAGGCAGGAACTTGATCAAGTTGCGCAATGAAAAGAAGTAGAAAACTATACCTGGTATTAATTGTGGCTACTATTGCGCTGGGCTTGTTGTCTCGGACGAGTGTAGTTCCCCGTTTGATCTATCCTTACCTGGGGGATTACTTGTATGCCTTGATGGTCTTTTTAGGGGTAGGATGCTGTTTGCCCCGAACGGAGACCTTTAAAGTAGCGGTGATTAGTATCATTATTTGCTACCTCATTGAATTTTTTCAGTTGTATCAGGCAGATTGGATTAATAATATTAGAAACTATAGACTAGGCGGATTGATTTTGGGGTATGGCTTTTTATGGAGTGATATCGTAAGTTATACCCTTGGAGGGTGGACAGGCTATGGATTAGAGCGGTACGCTTATCGGAGGAAATGAGGTGTAGTTTATTAGGGAGGCATTTGGTTACCTTTTAAATTTCTATACAATAGAGTCGTAACAAAAGACTTAGAATATGAGAATTGGAGTAATCAATATGCCTGGCAGAAATAGTTACGATGGGCAGAGCCTCAGAACCCGCTTTTTTATTTTGGGCCTACCTTTGTTTCCTACAGGCTGTATCTACAAAATCAGTGATAACCTGGGTATAGATATTCCGCTTAGAGGTATAGATGTTTTACATGCTTACGCAAAAATCCACTTTGGGCTGCTCGGGTTTGGGGGGCTCATGCTTTCCTCTAGTATGCGAGGGTCAAATGTGATGATGAAGTCAGTTCTCATGTTGTTATGTTTGGGACTGGTCGGTTTTTGTATCTATTCCTGGGTGGCGCATTCCTCCGTGAATGAGGAGGAGGAAGTTCAACGTAAGATTTTCGGAAAGGCATTTTTATACAATATGTCACCGGAGTATCTACCAAACCATGTTCAGAAGTCACTTTTTAACGAGCTGTTGAAAGTTTACTTTGGTAAATTTGCCAAGCTGGACTGGGAGGCTGATATCAGGAGCCGTAATGTGAATAAAGAAAATTATCCACTTCTCTATACTTTAGCGTATTACCAAAAAACGATTGCGGTTACACCCACAAACGAGGCCTTGTTTGCGGAAGTAGCGGCCTATCTGGAAAAAGGCAAACAGTTTGAACGTGCTACCACCACAGCTAGTAATCAGGGCGCCACGGCTTCCGCGCAAGCTAATTTTGCTACTCCAGTTACGGAAACCCCAAGGCAAGAACCAAGGACAGCTTATCAGTCAACAACCCATACTGCCACAGGTAAGGGGGCAAGAGAAAACACCTCCGCCAATACCAAACAAACGGATTCCACTCCTGTGGAAATGAGTTCAAAGGATATTTTTACACTTCATGATGCCCGCCAAAGTATCGTCAAGCAATTATTTATGGTGGCTGGATTCTTCCTTTTTGGTTTCATCATTGCGGCCATCTTCACGGGAGGGACGGCTTCTCTAGGTATCGTATTCTTGATTTGTTTGACGTTTTATGGTGTCATTTCTGCGGCGGTTTTTCTGCCTAGTTACATGAAAATTGGCAGAGATATCACAAACCGTAAAAAGATAAGCATCAAGGTTAGAATTCGTGATATGGCAGAAGAATTTGGCACGGCCTACCTTATTTTGCAATCGAATCGCTACGGCATCAAAAAACTAACCGCTCCGGCCAAGTATTACTCCACCGGACTTTTGAATAAAGAACTGGAGATTTATGTAGGCAAAGAATCCCACACGCTGTTGGAGATTGTCGGGGCACGGTATTAACTTTGTTGCAAAAGCAACCAGCATGTTACGTATTCTCAAAATGGGGGGCAATGTTTTGGCCGACCCTGATGCGTTGGACCAAGCGCTCTCCTTTTTTGCCAGTTTTGAAAGCCCTGCTATTTTGGTGCATGGAGGTGGCCGAGAAGCCAGTGAATTGCTCAAAAAGATGGGACATGAAGCGAAAATGGTAAATGGGCGCCGTCTTACGGATGCCGCGACCCTGGAGGTCGTAACGATGGTGTATGCTGGCTTAATCAATAAAAAACTGGTTGCTCAACTACAAACTAAAAACTGCAACGCTCTGGGCGTAAGCGGGGCTGATGGCAACCTCATCCGAGCACACAAGCGCATCGTCAAAGATATCGACTACGGCTTTGCGGGAGATATTGATGCCATTAATACAGCAGGCTTTGTGAAGCTTCTAGAAGGTGGTTTTTTTCCGGTATGTTGTGCCATCACCCATGATAAGCAAGGCCAATTGTTGAATACCAATGCCGATACCATCGCCTCCAGCATTGCGGTAGCACTAGCGGCGGATTATGAAGTCGAATTACAGTATTGTTTTGAAAAACCAGGCGTACTTATGGATGCGGATAACGATGAAAGTGTGATTGAGCACATTGATCCAACCAAGTACGGGATGTTAAAAAAAGAAGGAGTCGTACATTCTGGCATGCTGCCCAAATTGGATAATGCCTTTGCGGCGATAGACAAGGGGGTTAAGGCGGTGTATGTGGGGAATTTGGAGAGCTTAAAGGAAGGGAAGGCTACCTGTTTGAGTATATAAATTTCGTAGGATAGCGTATTTTTGACGGCTCAGGAAGAAATTTTTATCAATTCTTCTACATTATTTTATCATTAGACTAGTTTATTAAAAAATAAACCTTATTTTTGCGTCGCTTTTTAACAAAGCAGTAAGCTGAAAAGATCAGTTTACTAGGTATTTATTGCGGGTGTGATGAAATTGGTAGACATGCTAGATTTAGGATCTAGTGCTTAACGGCGTGTGGGTTCAAGTCCCTCCACCCGCACACATTTTTAGGAGAGCAGAATTACAGCTCTTTAATATAAGGTATATCGAGAAGGATGGAGTGAGTGTTCGCTGCCATCCTTTTTTTGTCCGGTACTCATCAAAGGTACGGGGCACAATGAATAACGATCGTTGACACAACTGTAGGTCTATTTAAGTTGTTGGTCAGTAACGAACGATCAAATTTTTGCAAAACATATTTTTCTAATATTCTATGGCTACTATTGCACGAGAGGATATCGATGCTTTGAACGTTGCCCTCACGGTGACCGTTGCAAAGGAAGATTATTTAGCTGATTTTCAGAAAGAGCTTAAGCGTTACCGCAAACAGGCTTCGCTAAAGGGATTCCGCAAAGGAAATATCCCGATGTCGGTTGTACGGAAGATGTTTGGTCGCAGCATTCTGGCAGAAGTTGTCAATAAGGAGTTGCAGGAGGAAATGTCTAAGTTTCTTTATGACGAGGAGGCTGAAATCGATTTCTTAGGACAACCGATTCCTTCTAAAGACCAAGAAGAGTTTGAATTCAGCGTGTCAAACCTTGATGACTACGTTTTCAAGTTTGACCTTGGATTGGCTCCGCAATTTGAATTGCAGGGACTTGGTAACGAGGAAACGCTGGAGAAACTTGTTGTAGAGCCTGCCGCTGATAAACTAGACGAAGAGTTATTAAACCTTCGCCGTCGTTTTGGCGTGTCTGAAGAAGTAGAAGACGCAGTAGCTGAGCGTGATATCATTACCCTCAAGGCAGTAGAACTAGATGGGGAGAAGCCTAAAGAAGGTGGTATAGATAAGGAATTTACCCTCTTCATTGAGAATATAACCGATGATGCTAAAGAAGCTTTCCTTGGAAAGAAAATTGGCGACAGTGCGGTGCTTGATGTATTTAACCTCGAAGCGAATACTACGGTAGACCATGTACGCAAGTACCTCCTGGGCTTAGCTGAAGATGACGATCGTGAAGTTTCGGAGGCGTTTTCTTTGACGATCGACAAGATCAGCCGCCACACGCTTGCAGCGTTGGATGAAGATTTCTACAAGCAAGCTTTTGGTGAGGGTGATGTGAGCAACGAAAAGGAAGCACTCGCAAAAATTCAAGAAGATTATCGCGGGCATTTTGAGGGACAGACCAATGCATTGCTGTTCCGTAATGTGCAGGAACTTTTGATGGAAAAGAACCCATTGGAATTTCCAGAAACATTCCTCAAGCGTTGGTTGGTAACTTCTAACGAAAAGAATACGGAAGAAAACGTTGAAGCAGGTTTCGATGGCTTCCTGAAAGGACTACAATGGACCCTGCTTCGGGAGAAACTGATCAAACAGCTAGAACTGGATGTAACCGCAGAGGAAGTAAAAGAAAGCTTTGCCAAGCAAGTCATGGGCTATTTCGGTGGCCAGCGCCCCGAGTGGTTGAACGAAGAGATGATTAGCGGCATGGTTGATCGGATGATGAACGAAGAGAAAAGCGTTCGCGAGAAGTTCGATGAACTGATGAACGATAAGCTCAGCATCCGCTTGCAAGAAGAATTCACCTTGACCGACAAGGTGATTACTCCTGAAGAATTACAAGAAATTGTAGCAAAAATTCAGGCGGAAAATGAGGCGCAGAACCTCCTTCTTGAAGAAGAAGAATAAGCCAAGTCAACCTCCCGGGCTGCTTGTTGTTAATATGAAGTAATCAAAATTAACCTACATGTTTCATAAGAATGAATTCATGAAGTATGCTACCCAACACTTGGGTATGAGTAGCATGCATCTGGAAAAATATGCTGAGAAGTCAGGCCCGGTTATGGCTCCTAATATTCAAGGGTTTACCCCTAATGTTATTGAGGAACGCCAGATGAATATCGTAGGTCTGGACGTATTTAGCCGCCTGATGATGGATCGTATTATCTTTATGGGAGTACCTGTAAACGATTACGTCGCCAATGTTATCCAGGCACAGTTGCTTTTCCTGGAGTCTACTGACCCCAAGCGCGATGTGCAGATGTTCATCAATAGCCCTGGTGGCTCGGTAATTTCTGGTTTGGGCATTTACGATACTATGCAGTACGTAGCACCAGACGTAGGCACCATCTGTACTGGCTTGGCTGCTTCTATGGGGGCAGTATTACTTGCTGCTGGTACGAAAGGTAAGCGTACTTGTTTGGCACACAGCCGGGTGATGATTCACCAGCCACTAGGTGGTATGCAGGGACAGGTTTCTGACATGGAAATCAGCTACAAGCTCATCAAGCAGATGCAGAAAGAGCTTTATGATATCCTTGCTCACCATACCGGACAGGATTACGATACTATCGAGAAAGATTGTGATCGTGATAACTGGATGGTTGCCGGTGAAGCCAAAGCTTACGGCTTGGTAGATGAAGTACTAGACCGCAACAGCTCACGCGAAGCCGCAGAGGAGAAATAACCCCAAAGGCTGGACAAGAACCCACATTATGAGTATCTTTATAGAACTACCTAATGTGGGTTCTTTTTTTGTAAAAAGAACAGTATCAAAATATAGTTATGCGTCGTACCAAACAAAATTACCGTTGCTCCTTTTGTGGCCGGGATAAGTCGGAAGCGATGATCCTGATCGCCGGTATTGAAGGACATATTTGTGAAGTTTGTGTAGAGCAGGCTGGTGAGATTGTTCAAGAAGAGCTATATGGCGGTGCGAACCCTAATGGCCCTACGGAAGGCAAACCAGGTGAAGCGCCAGCTTTTAGCAGTAAGATCAATTATAAACCACAGGAAATTAAGCAACGCCTCGATGAATATATCATTGGCCAGGATGATGCTAAGAAAGTACTATCAGTAGCGGTATACAATCACTACAAACGCTTGGCCCAGCCCGTAGCGGAAGATGAGGTTGAAATTGAAAAAAGCAATATTGTTTTCGTGGGGCGTACTGGCACAGGTAAGACCTTGTTAGCAAAGACGATTGCTCGTTTGCTAAATGTTCCTTTTGCTATTGTTGATGCAACGGTATTTACCGAAGCAGGCTACGTAGGCGAAGATGTAGAAAGTATTCTTAGTCGCTTGTTGCAGGTGTGTGATTATGATGTTTCTGCCGCAGAGCGTGGTATTGTATACATTGATGAGATAGACAAGGTTGCTCGCAAGTCTGACAACCCTAGTATCACTCGTGATGTATCAGGAGAAGGCGTTCAGCAGGCTTTGTTGAAGATGCTGGAAGGTACCGATGTGAATGTTCCACCGCAAGGAGGCCGTAAGCACCCTGAGCAGAAGCTGGTGAAAATCAATACCAGTAATATTCTCTTTGTATGTGGTGGAGCCTTTGATGGCATTGAAAAAGTTATCAGCCGTCGCTTAAATACCCAGGTAATTGGCTACCGAGGTGAGACAAAAGAAAAGATAGATCGGGAAAATATGTTGAGCTATGTCAATCATCAAGACTTAAAGTCTTTTGGATTGATTCCCGAATTATTAGGCCGTTTGCCGGTACTAACTTACCTCGACCCACTAGATCAGGAGTCTTTGGTTCGGATTCTAACAGAACCGAAAAACTCCCTACTACGTCAGTATAAGAAATTGTTCGAATTAGAAGGTATTGAACTCTCCTTCACCGAAGATGCAATTCATCTGATTGCTGAAAAAGCACTGGAATTTAAGCTTGGTGCCCGTGGCTTGCGGTCTATTTGCGAAGCCATCATGACCGATGCCATGTTTGAGCTACCAGGGCAGAAGGAAATCACGACTTTCGAAATTACTGCAGCTTATGCAGATGAGAAGTTGGGTAGATCAAAATTGAGTAGGTTGAAAGCCGCTTAATAGAAATAGAAGGTCTAAAATTGATATAGTTTGTAGGTGTAGAATAACCACTTGCGATAAAAGGAAAACCTCCGTACTTAGCTAAGTACAGAGGTTTTTTTTTGAAGTTGGGGTTCTATTAGAAGGCAGAATAAAAAAAACCGAACACTAAGGGGAAGTGTTCGGTTTTGGTACCCTAAAACTCAGATACTCCGTCTTCACGGAGAATCTAAAAAAACCGTGTAATTTTTCAGGATGCTATGATCCTGTTTTCATGTGAATGTGATTTCCTTATCCTTAATAACAACTCAAAGATAAGGGAGTAATTAGCGAAATTCCAGATGGTATTTTGTATTAGTGTTGTGCCTCATTTTTTTAGTAAAAGCAACTGTTTAGTTGTATCCACCTGGTTATTAGTTAATTAACTTGTAATTGAATGCGGTGTTTATTATGATTTTTTATATCTGATTTTGATTGTTTTTCGATCATCTTAGTTGTTTTTTTGCTAGAAAAGCCTTCTGGTGAACATTTTTTGTGACCTCCTCATCGTGTTAAGGACCCTACTCTGTAGGGCAATAAAGCCAGCGTATGGCAGCTCTTTTTTGGCGGTATTTTGCAGAAGGAGTGTTACTAAAACTAAAATATGCATTATATCTGGTATAGGTAAGACCTAAATTTTCTTCTGAAACAAGTCCAGACCGCTATGCTTTCTCTACAATTAAAAGCCGGAATATGCTTTGGAATATTCCTATTCGCCTCTTTGGTGGCCAATAGTCAAACGATATTAACCTTACAAGATACACTCCTATTCAAAGGCTCTCTAACCTATTCTGGTTCAAGGTCCAATTTGGATATCACGGATTTTGAATTCAACCTGGATACATTTTCTTCTGGACGTATTACGAATATTCATAGCTTAGAAATTCACAACCTTTTGCGTGGTGAAATTGCGGAAGGGATGGTTTGCCACCCGGTTTATTATGCACAATTGCGTCACGCAGGCGATGATTACCTTATAGTGGATAAGGATGGAGATGCTGTTTTTGAGCGATACGATATTTATCGTTTGCCTCTTCTTGACCCTTTGGAATTACAATTTTATCCTTTTGGAAGTCTTGCGGAAGACGCCGCTATTATTAACCTTCCGGTAAAGATCAAGTTTGATGGAGGAAACATCTATTTTAGTCCGTATCAGTTGTATACCACTTCCTTTCAAGTAGAGGATGCTAGCTATGATGTAACGGTCTGGCCTTTCTTGCCGGAGGTGAAAATCAAAGTTGGTGGCGAAGGCGATTTTAAGTTGCTTAGTTCTGAAAATCACTATTATAAAGAGCACGAAGTATTTGTCTTAGGTGGCCGTAAATTCAAGTTTTCAGCCTTTGATTATTGCCAAAAAACAATTCAAGTGGAAGAATTGGCTAAGGATGAGCCGCTTTACGGTTACAAAGCTGGTACCTTTTTTCAAGAATGGGTGGCAGCAGATAATACCAGCATCAATTGGGATAGCCTCGGAATAGACCGAACGATTCCTTATCTGATCTACTTTGGCGCAAAGTGGTGTGGTGCTTGTCAAGCAGAAATTCCAAAACTTCAGCGTGTTTATCCACTATTACAGCGAAACGGGATGGACATGATCAGCGTAACAGCACAACATCGCGAGTCAGACGCAGAAATCATGGCCTATATCGCCGAGCGAGAAATTCCAGGAATCTCCGCCGTTGAAAAATTGGACGACACCAATACCCTGATTCGATATTTAGAGGTGGACAGGTACCCTACCTATGTTTTTATTGCACCTGCTACGGGCGAGATTTTATACCGGTCTGACAGTTCAGAGAGGGAGCTTCACGAGTTTTTGTATGAATATTTAAAGTGAAAATTTTCGATTGACTTCAGGTACAAAAATGACAGGTAATCATTTTGATTGAGTGAGCGAATAAGTGTCACCACAATAACAGGCTAGTTTCTTTGTTGCAACGGTGCTAAAACATTCAGTGTTATTGGGGGTATCTGCACAATTCCATTAATTTTGGGTGATAGGGAATAGCTCAAAATATATTGACAATATCAAACAACATCAGGGATATGCAAAAGCTTACGACAATGCTTTTGTTGCTAATGACGGTATGCCTAACGCTTAATGGCCTCGCCGCACAGAATATAGCAGCAACTACAACACCACTCAGTCAGGTAGAACAATTAAAACTACCAGCACTGGATAACGAAGAATTACTACAAGCGGAAGAGGTTCGTCGTGGCCCTGGTGTGGCACCGCGCTTTGCCGAGACCATGGAGGTGGACGTTTCTCCAAATACTCATGGTACTTGGGAAATCAATAAAGGCACTGCTGTCTGGCGGCTACGTGTACCTTCGCCAGGAGCTAAGTCAATTAATTTTGGTTTCGACCAATTTCGTATGCCTCAAGGCGGGCAGCTGATGTTGTATACCCCGGATGGTGCGCTCGTACAAGGGCCTTTCACGCCAGCCGATAATGAAGAACACGAAGAATTATGGACGCCGGTTATTCCTGGCGATGAACTGGTCATCGAGGTAAGCCTGCCAGTAGCTCGCCAAAGTGAACTACGCCTTCATTTGAAATCGGTAAACCACGACTTTTTGGGCTTTGGTGATATTGCTTCCAGTGTACTCTCTGGTTCTTGTAACCTGGATGTCGTTTGTGGTGCTGCTGATGGTTGGGGGATTGTAGATCAGTACCGTGATATTATCCAATCGGTAGCTGTTATGGGCTTTAATGGAAACACATTTTGTACGGGTTTTCTTGTCAATAATGCGAGCCAAGATTGTACGCCCTTTTTTATGACGGCCAACCACTGTGGTGTCAATAATGGCAATGCACCAAGTTTGGTGGTTTACTGGAATTATATCAACAGTGTTTGTCGCCAACCCGGAACAGGAGCCAGCGGAGGAGTAGGAAACGGCTCTTTGGCAGATTTTAATTCAGGTTCCATCTTTCGCGCAGCTTATGGCCCATCAGATATGACTTTGGTGGAATTGGATGATCCTGTTTCAGAAACAGCCAATGCCTGGTTTGCAGGTTGGGATGCTCGCGAAGTAATTGCAACGGATACGATCATTGGCATCCATCACCCTAGTACCGACGAAAAGCGGATCAGTTTTGAGTTTGATGGCGTTTATTCAGGGTTTTATCCAGGAGATACCCCTAATGCTGCGGGCAACCACCTGATTATCGAAGATTGGGATATCGGTACGACAGAGGGCGGTTCTTCCGGCTCACCGATTTTTAATACAAATAAACAAGTCATTGGCCAATTGCATGGTGGCGATGCTTCCTGTAATAATGATGCTTATGATAGCTACGGTTGGATGTTTTTCTCCTGGGAAGGAGGGGGAACCCCGAGCACTCGCTTACGTGATTGGCTGGATCCAGACAATACCGGTGTACTTCAAATTTCAGGACGATCGCAAATGCAGTGTAGCTTTTTTGCAAGTGCAGACCCTGTTCAGCAAACCTTATGTGCGCCATCCGTTGCCAGTTATGATATCAGCGTCAATGAAGGCTTTTCGGGGCCGGTGACCCTTTCGTTAGTCAATCTCCCTACAGGTTTGACGGTTGTATTTGACCAAACAACTGTAAACCCAGGCGAAGGCACCCAGATGACAATTATGGGTACGGAGAACCTTGCCGAAGGGAATTACAGCTTTACGCTTAATGGTACAGATGGCACCAATGAGAGTAATCAAGAACTAAGCCTCAATATTTTGACAGCAGCTCCTGACCCTGCAACGTTGTTGAGCCCGGCAGATATGGCCGTTGACCAGTTTGCAGGCCTGACGCTTTCCTGGTCTGCGCAAGCAATGGTAGATAGTTACGATGTAGAAATTGCTACAGATCCAGCTTTCTCAGATGTCATTGGTACAGGGATGAACCTGGAGGAGACTACATTTCAGACCCCAAGCCTGGATATTCTAACGGTTTACTATTGGCGGGTTCGTTCGAATAATCTTTGTGGTGCCGGTGAATGGTCAGTGCCGTTTCAGTTTACCACATTTGACCTGAATTGTACCTCTTCCTCTGCTTCGACCAAAGGAATTACGATTGGCCCTAATGCAGGGGCGGTTACCACTTCTACCGTGACCATTAACCAGCCTGGTTTCATTGTCGATGTAAGCTTAATTAATCTTAGTAGCGATCATACCTGGATGGGTGACCTTGATGCGACCCTCACTTCACCAACAGGAACAGTTATTAACGTGTTTAATCGCCCTGGGTGTAACCGTGGAGGAATATTAGCCAGTTTCTATGATGATGCTATGGCAACGTCGAATGATTTTGAAAATACCTGTTCCCAGGAAGCCATAGCCATTGAAGGCGATTTTCAGCCTGCTCAGCCTTTCAGCACCTTTTCGGGTGAATTAGCGACCGGCGAATGGACATTGACAATTACCGATTATGCGAACCAAGACGGTGGTGCTTTGCTAGGATGGAGCCTGGAAGTTTGTACGGAGATACCTTCTGAAGTTGTTTTGATTCCTTCTGTAAACGAACTGAGTACCTGTGATGATTCTGTGGTAATAGAGCTTACTTTAGGTAACGGCTTCGCTGGCCCCGTAACACTTAGCGCTACTAACCTGCCAAGTGGAGCAACAGCTGATTTTGAAACGAACCCCGCAATGCCTGGTAGCACTATCACGGTTACTTTTAACAACCTGACCGGCGGTGATTTTAATGTGAGTTTAGAGGGTACCGATGGCACGAGTGAGACTAGCGAAGACATTATGCTTACTGTTTTCAATGGTGTGCCTGTTGGGGCAACTTTACTTGTTCCAGAAAATATGGCGATTGATCAGTATCCGAATCTATTACTTTCTTGGATGCCAGAGCCGCTGGCGGAGAACTACGATGTAGAAATTGCTACTGATCCAGACTTTACCAATATCATTGACACAGGAACAAACCTTACCGAAGCCTCTTTTCTTACCCCTACACTAGACGTTCTTACGAATTACTACTGGCGCGTACGTTACGCCAATTTATGTGGAGAAGGAGAGTGGTCAGAAGCTTTCCAATTCACCACAATAGCGGTCAATTGTGCGATTAGTACCGCTTCTACGAAAGGAATTACTATTGGTCCAGCCCTTGGTACAGTCACTACCTCTGCTTTGATGGTCAATCAAACGGGAGAAATCCAGAGTGTAAGCCTCACCAACCTTAGTAGTAACCATACTTGGATGGGTGACCTTAATGCGACTCTAACTTCACCTTCCGGGACGGTTATCGACTTATTCAATCGACCTAGTTGTAACCAAGAAGGGATATTTGCCAGTTTTTCTGATGACGCAACAGCAACGGCTGCAGAATTTCAAGGAACCTGTGAAACTGAGGGTACAGCCATTGAGGGCGATTTTCAACCAGCAGAACCCTTCAGTACTTTTGCCGGAGAAGAAGCCAATGGCCTCTGGATACTGACCATCGTTGACAATGCGAATGCGGACGGTGGAGACTTATTGGGGTGGAACCTGGAAATTTGTACACTGGCCCCTGCGAATGTTGTACTGACTCCTTCAGTGGATGAACTAAGTACTTGTAATGGCAGTTTCGCAGTGGTTGAACTTACGGTAGGTTCAGGTTTCGATGGCCCTGTAACGCTTAGTGCAAGTAACTTGCCTGGAGGCGCAACTGCTGACTTTGAAACGAACCCTGTGATGCCTGGAGGGACTGTAAACGTTACCCTTAACAACCTTACGAGCAGTGGCAACTTTAATATCGAATTGCAAGGTACCGATGGTGTAGAGGTGGCAACAACTATAGTTGGACTCGAAATACTGAGCACCCCAGGGGCCCCTGTGTTGAACACTCCCGCCGACGGTGCCACCGATATAAACTTGGCGACACTGGTACAGTGGACACCATTGGTAGATGCAACAGACTACCTGTTGACCTTATCCACAAATGCTGATTTAAGTAACCCGATTCTGGTCTTTCCAGCCCTTAATCCAACGGTTCAGCCCGGCGTATTGCTCTACAATACCACTTACTATTGGCAAGTCGTAGGTAATAACGATTGTGGTGCGGGAACTCCCAGCCCAATTTTTAGTTTCACCACCAGCCCGGATATCTCCATTAGTGCTAGCCAGCCTATGCTGAACAGCTGTTTGACGGATCAAACAACGGCAGTATTTACTCTTGGTGAAGGTCTTGGAGATGAGCATGCCGTGACTATCAGTGCTATGCCTGCTACCGATTTTAACGGTTTTAGCTCCAGTTTTTCTACAGATACTCGAGAGTTGAGCCTCGTATGGGATAACTTCCTTGGGATAACTCCAGGGACTTACGTACTTTCGGTAACCATTACGGGTGAAGGCTACAGTAATGTTGGCCAGGTGACCATCAATGTAGAAACAGCACCGGCGCTGTCTGTGCCACTGCTACCTGGAAATACGGCGGAACTGCCAGGAGATAATCCGGTAGATTTTTCTTGGACAGCAGTAGATGGCGCAGATAGCTATCGGCTGGAAATTGCCACGGATGATACCTTCACAGATGTAGTCTTAGCGGAAACAGTTAACGGCACAAGCTATACCGCCGGTTTAGCACCGGGGCAATACTATTGGCGAGTTGCGGCGGTCAATGATTGTGGAGAATCAATCTCTGGATTCTTTATCTTCACGGTTATGGAGAGCAATGCGGTACTGGAACTGGCGGGCACACGCCTTGAGGTTTGGCCGAATCCAACGACTGGCCCTGTACAAATTTCTCTTACTGGTGAACTTGCGAATGATCTCTTTGTTGAGGTCTTCAGTGTACATGGACAACAGTTGAGGAATGAGCGTCTATCTGCTCGTAGGGGTGTTCAGCAACTGGATTTAAGCAACTTGCCGGCGGGGGCTTATTTGCTCCGTTTGAAAAGTGGCGCTGCACAAAAAACAGTAAGAATACTGGTGCAGTAGTTTTTAATATGCATTAAAATACCAAAGAACAGTTTACTGTTTTATGCTCACTGCCTTTATGCTTGTTTTCCTGAATAAGCGACTCCCAAGGCAGTGAGCTTTTTTTATGCATTCTTCTTCTGGCTATAAAAGCTTTTAGGACATCTCCATTATTACGATATTGCTTGTCGAAATTGCCGATTAGATAATGAATACCGAACTTATGTATCGCCGTATCCTGTTTTTCTTTTTGCTGGGGTTGTTTGTAAATACTGTCCTCGCTGCGCAAACGTCGCTGCAAGCAAGTATTGATGAATGGGTAGCCGACGATTATTTTACGCACACAAGTGTGGGCATTGCAGTTGCGGATGCTACAACAGGAGAATTGTTGGCAGGGCATGATAGTGAAAGAAGTCTTATTCCGGCGTCTAATTTGAAGTTACTAACGACGGCCTCAGCCTTGAAGATACTGGGCCCTGATTACCAATTTGAAACACAACTGGCCTACGATGGATATGTGGATGCCGAGGGGGTACTCAGCGGCAATTTGTACCTCGTCGGCAGTGGTGACCCCAGCCTGGGTTCGCCAGATATGGAAGGAACCCCTGGCCTGGAAGCGCTGCTGGAACGTTTCAGTTTAGCGGTACAGCAAGCAGGTATTCGGCAGATTACCGGCCGGGTGATTACCGATGAACGCGCTTTTAGTTCAGCCGCAAATGGTAGCCACTGGCAATGGTTGGATATGGGGAATTACTATGGCTGTGGGGCCTTTGGGCTTAATTTACACGATAATTTGTACTATCTGCGTTTTCAGCAACGGAGTCAGCTTGGTGCCGTTCCTCCCATAGCAAATATTTCGCCTGATATTCCCGGGTTGCAATTTGCCAATGAGGTAAAAAGCGCAGGCCGTGGGTCGGGCGATAATGCCTATATATACGGTGCTCCTTATACCTATCAGCGCCACCTGCGGGGCACTATTCCGGTGGGAAGTGGCTCGTTTACTATCAAAGGAGCTATACCTGATCCTCCTTTATTTGCAGCTCAGCAATTGCAGCGCACATTGGAGTCTGTAGGAATTTTGTGTTTACGGCCACCAGCGACTGCTCGCAGCCTAGGGGATGCCTTGCCAGCGCTAGGGGAACCCAAGGTACTGTACACGCATAAAAGCCCACGCTTACAGCATATCGCGGATCGTACGAATATGGAAAGCGTCAATTTATACGCGGAAGCCCTGCTACGCGCTATTGGCCAAAAGGCGAACGGAGAGGGTAGTGCAGAGGCAGGTTTGGAGGCCATCAAAACGTATTGGGAAAGCCGTGGACTTGATCTTGGCGGAGTGTTGCTTTATGATGGCTCAGGGATGGCACCGAGGAATGTGCTGCCGCCAGCATTTTTCTGTGACTTGCTGAGTGCCATGTATCAAGATGAGGATATTCAGCAAGTTTTTTGGGAAAGTCTTCCTTTGGCGGGGCGCTCGGGTAGCCTGAAAAACAGCCTCAAAGGCACGGCAGCTGAAGGGAAGTTGCGTGCCAAAAGTGGCTCGCTGGAGCAGGTAAGGGCCTATTCCGGTTATGTGACCAGTCGCTCAGGTAGGGTCTTGGCTTTTAGTGTTTTGTTGAATAATTACCAAGGTAGCGGTGGTGATGCTCGCCGAAAGCTACTGGCAATAATGGCTCGTTTAGCGGAATAATTACCTTCTCTGACAATTTTTGTGGTCAAGCTAAAGCAAAAATCGTAAGTGACTGGTAAGGAACGTGATTTTTGTTTTCGCTTGACTCTAAACACAAAAAAATGTCAGAGAATCAATAATTGTTGAAGAATGAACGAAAGAAACAAAGGCTTAGTCGCGGTTTTGTTGGCGGCATTGGTATGGAGTAGTGCCGGGCTTTTTATCAAATGGTTACCTCAAGAAGCGTTTACGATCTTGTGTGTTCGGGCACTGTATACGATGTTGGTTTTTTTCGCAATTTACCGTATGAAAGTCTTTACTTTCAACTGGCTGACCTTATGGAATAGCCTTTTTTATGCGGCGCTGCTCATCTGTTTTGTTACGGCTACCAAGCTCACAACGGCGGCCAATGCCATCTTCCTACAATATACAGGAGTAGCCTACGTGCTGCTGCTGGAACCCTTGCTGTTTAAGCAGAAATACCAGCGCATTAACATTATTACGACGATCCTCTGCTTTCTAGGAATGAGCCTCTTCTTTATGGAAGGGCTGGACGTATCCGGCGGTTTGGGCTTACTCATTGCCGCCTTGTCGGGCGTGGCGTACGCAGGGTTCATGCTTGGGCAGCGGTCGAATCCTCATGAATATCATGTATCCGCCGTTTTCTGGGGTAACTTTCTGGTGGTGTTGGTTGGTCTACCTAGCCTGATGGCTGCAGAAACGTTTACCGGCTCCGAGCATCTCATGCTGGCCTACTTGGGACTTATTCAAATGGGGTTGGGCTATTTGTTATTCACTTATGGCCTCAAGCGTACCACTGCCACAGAAGCCAGCTTACTCACCATGATCGAGCCACTGTTCAACCCGGTATGGGTAGCCATCGGTTTTGGCGAACGCCCCAGTGCAATGGCTATTATTGGCGGCCTCATTATCGTCGCAGCACTGATTTTTAGAATCTTGGTACTGAAGCGCGTAAAACGGGTGAGGAGGGTAGTGAAGTGATAGTGTGCGATCAAAAGAAATACAACCAAAAAATCCGTAAAATTGAAGAAGCTTTCCTATGAATGAACCAATGTTCTTTCCGACACAAGCACTATTCAGAGAATGGTTAGCAAATAACCATGACAAAAAGACAGAGTTGTTTGTTGGTTTTTATAAAGTAAAAAGTGGATATCCAAGTATGACTTGGTCGCAATCAGTTGATCAAGCCCTTTGTTTTGGTTGGATTGATGGTGTTCGGAGGTCTATAGATGAAGATTCTTATCAAATCCGATTTACGCCACGGAAAAAAACAAGTGTTTGGAGCCCTGTCAATTTAGAAAAAATTGAAAACCTAACGAAGAAGGGTTTAATGCAACCAGCTGGGATTGAAATTTTTAAAAACAGAGCTGAAAGTAAACCTTACGATTATGCCTTCAGGCAAAAAGAACTAAACTTGCCAAGTGATTTTGAAGATGAGTTTAAGAAAAACGCAAAAGCTTGGGCCTATTTTGAATCCCTTGCGCCATCGTATAAGAAGCATTCGGTATACTGGGTGATTTCTGCTGTACAAGAAAAAACTAAAATAAAGCGGCTTAAAGAATTAATTGCTTCGAGTGAATTAGGTACAAACAAATGGAAAGATAGTAAGTACAAGAAAAAGACTAAAAAATCAAAGTGATAAATCAAAGGTAGGAGAACACGGAAATCTTATGGATGTATATCCGGTAAGCTCGGCTTGGGTAAGGAGGTTTATGCCTATACCATTTTTTGTGCTCTCTCTTTAGCCCTGCGGTTGGGATACATTTATGGAGAATGTTCAAAATAGTGTGTCTCGCGCAGAGCCGCAGAGCCCGCAGAGATTTTTTATTACTGGTTATCAAGTAGATACATTTCGGCAATTATTCATCAGACACACATTAATGAACAGTCTCCATTTATGTGTTTTGACCTCGGTAGAGGTCGTTTCCTTATTTGTTTATTCTTTTCTACCAATATTCGACCTCTCTGAGGTGTTTTTTCTTGATCTCACTCCTGATTTTGGTCGAGGTGTGTCCCAGCCGTAGCCCTTTAGCCCCAGAAACAACCGTGAGAATCGGCTTCAACAATCGCTAAAGCTTGCGACAAATGCGTCAATTTGCCTAGGGTATCATAGTGTTGCCATTTTCTGCTTGCTCGCATACGCTAAGAAAACCCAAGCGTCTTCCTTACCCTATCCAAAACCTTTACTGCCGTTTCGCGTGCGCGGTCTTCGCCGATACTCAATAGCCTATCCACTTCGTCTAGGTTATTCATGTAGTAATCGTATTGCTCACGCTCCTTTTCAAACTTGGTCCAAAGCAACTCAAAAAGGGCTGTTTTGGCGTGACCATAACCATAGTTGCCAGCGCGGTAATTCGCGGCCATCTCTTCGATTTGTTCCGGAGAGGCTACGGTAGCATACAGTTGGAAGACGTTGCAAGTGTCGGGGTCTTTAGGGTCTTCCAGTGCTTTGGTATCCGTCACAATTTTCATTACATCCTTTTTAAGCTGCTTTTTGGGCTTGAAAATGTCGATGTAGTTATTGTAGGATTTGCTCATCTTTTGGCCATCCGTTCCGGGGATGATCATTACCTTTTCGTCCAGTTTAATTTCTGGAACGACAAACAATTCTGTCTTGTAGTGGTGGTTAATTCTTCGTGCCAATTCACGCGTGATCTCAAGGTGTTGTTTCTGATCTTTACCAACAGGAACCATCTCTGCGTCGTACAGTAAAATATCTGATGACATCAATACAGGGTATAAAAACAGCCCCGCATTAACATCCTCTAATCGATCAGATTTGTCTTTGAAAGAGTGCGCTAGACTTAAGCGCGAAAAAGGCATAAAGCAGCTCGTGTACCAGGTTAATTCACAAACCTCAGGAATCCGAGATTGGCGATAGAAGAAGTTGGAACCCGTATCAAAACCAAAGGCAAGCCATGCAGCTGCGACGGAATAGACGTTGTTTTTGCGAGCTTCAGCGTCTTTTATCGTGGTAAGAGAGTGTAAATCGGCTATGAAAAAGAAACACTCATTGTCCGCTTTTTTCGATAATTCAATCGCTGGGAGAATAGCTCCTAGAACATTCCCTAAATGAGGCTTTCCTGAACTTTGAATACCCGTTAAAATCCTTTTCATTTCGTATTTTTTACTTTACCCTGTAGGGGGGGCAGGTGGATGTTTTATAGTCATATCAATGCCAGTTAGCCTAAAATAATTCCTGTAATGGAGGTAAAAACTACTGGGAAATTAAAATGGGATGCTAATGTACAGTTTTTGAGCAGCTGTTTCTTCAAAAAGGCAAATTCCCTATGTCTACATTACCTCCTGTGAGGATAATGCCTACCGTTTTTCCTTTGAAAACTTCTGGATAAGCGTGTACTGCTGCCAGAGGTACAGCAGAACTGGGTTCAATAATGATTTTCATACGTTCCCATACTAGTCGCATGGCATGAACGATGGCCTCTTCTTCCACTCTCAGGATATCGGTAACATGCTCCCGGATGATGGCCAGCGTCTTTTCACTGAGGTAGGTGCGTAAACCGTCAGCAATGGTATTAATGGTTGCGTTATGCTCTATTTTTCCGCTGTGGAAAGACCGGTAAGCATCGTCTACCTCAAAAGGTTCTGCCCCTATTATCTGGGTGTCTGGTGTGAAATAGTGGGCTGCAAGTGCAGTGCCAGAGAGTAAGCCGCCGCCACCGGCAGGCGCCATAATTATATCGAAGGGTAAATTAGCGTCTTCTAGCAGTTCTTTAGGAGCAGTTGCCTGACCAGCTATGACGTTGTAATCATCGAAAGGATGGATAAAGTAAGCTCCCGTTCGTGCTATAACTTCATTCAGTTTAGTCTCACGAGCTTCTATAGTGCATTCGCAAAAAACGACTTCGGCACCATAGCTTTTGACTCCGGCTACTTTTACAGCCGGTGCATTTTTGGGCATTACGATAAAGGCGGGTACGCCCAATACTTGAGCAGCTCGGGCTACGGCTTGGGCGTGATTGCCAGAGGAATGGGTCGCCAATCCTTGTTCCAGCTGAGCGGGAGTCAGTCTGCTGGCGGCATTGGCTGCACCCCGCATTTTGAAAGCGCCAATTTTCTGGAAGTTTTCACACTTAAAGTGAATGTCTGCACCAGTCATTTCATTGATCGCCTCACAAGTCATGATCGGTGTTCTGTGGATAAGTGGCTGGATCAGGCGATGGCTTTCACGAATGTCTTCAGCGGTGGGTACATGTAGTAGCGTAGTGGCAGGCATTGGGTTTTAGTGGGAAGATAGGGATATTATTTTTCATGCAGCCTGCTGTGCAGTAAGAATAGAGAGGACTTTCTAGGGCGATTAATTTGAACCATGCAAGGGATTATAAGAACATATAAGCGCTTTGTTTTAGTTCTTAAATGACCTTATAATCCCTTATGATGGTTCAATAGACTAGTTCAAACTGAGTCTCATTTTAGGCAAAAATCGCCTATTGTACAATCAACTTCTGGGTAGACTGGAACGTCTCACTACGCAACTGAACAAGGTAGAGTCCGCTAGGCAAGTCAAGTCTTTCCAAATCTAAAACGTACTGGATTTCCTGGCCAGCAAGAAGCTGGAGAGATTTAGACTGCTGTAGTACTTTGCCGTAAGCATCCATGATCACTATACTAGCTTCTTCACTTTGTTCACTACGAAGATAAAGTGTCGTTTGCTGTTGAGCAGGATTAGGGGCCATTTGCCATTGCAGGTGCTCCGGTAATGCTGTCAGTTCTTCGTTGGCCGAAACCATGGCGTCGCCGTATTGGTAATGTACATTGAACCGGTAAGTGCCCCAGTCTTCAGATTGGCTCTCGTTGGCCAATAAAAAGTGAATTTGATCAACGATAACATCCCCACTCGTGATGGTGAAATAGCTGTCGCCAGCGTTGCTACCCACTGGGTAAGCTGGAGAGCCAGCGGCAGCATAACCAGGTGAAAGGCTGCCATTCGTCGCCGGACGGAAGAAGAAACGGCCGCTTTCGCTTTCGCTGTTGGTGTAATCAAAATAGCCATTGACACGCTCACCGTGGAGTAGGCGTGCTGGCGACGGGGGACACGTCACCAGGTTTTCGATCAACACATTACCGAAGAACAAGTCCGTCGGTTGCAGCATCTCCAGGAGCACCTCCGTTTGATCAGCATTGGTAGCCTGGAAACGGATATGATCGACACGCCGATTGGCTCCGTTAATGGTGAAATTGCAAGCTGATGAGCCACTGCCAGTATAGACGGGAGAACCGCAAGCAGCATAGCCAGGCGTAAGCCCCTCGTTGGTGAATGGCCGTGGGAAAATACGTGCTCCAGCAGCTTCTGTGGTTTCGTAATCATACTCAATGGTAACGTTGTCGCCATTGGCAAAGTAGTTGCCTCCTACAGCATTAAAATTAGTGACCTTGACGGTACTCCAGTACCAGTTTACGGGAATAAAGAAGGTGTTGAGCGTTTGTGTTTGGCTTTCATTGAGGATGGTTACCCGCAAGGCGTCTACATGGATATTGCTACCGGAATTGATACTGAAATTGGCCGTATGGCTTCCCGTACCTGAAAAGATAGGCGAGCCAGAAGCCCCATATCCTGGCGTGAGGTTACCGTTTGTAAATGGACGCACAAAAATACGGGCACCGCCAGGGTGCGAAACATTGTAGTCAAAGGTGATGTTTACCTGCTCACCGAGCAGTAGAGAGCCAATTTCCTGCGATTGTGTAAAGGAAAAATTATTGGCACCATTTTCTCCAAACTGGTAGGTGACGGGGATGTAAAACTCCCGCAATGTAGCAGTTTGGTCAGCAGTGGTAATGAGAAAACGAATTTCATCAACCACCACACTGCCACTGTTGATGGTGAAGAAAGAACTACCCGTACCATCGCCATTGTAGATAGGCGATCCGCTGGCCCCGTAACCGGGCGTAAGGTTGCCGTTGGTGAATGGCCGCGCAAAAATGCGTGCACCACCCGACTCGTCAATACTGTATTCAAAAGTAAATTCTACTTGCTCGCCGTGCGCATAGGCCGCCACTCTCGTGGAAGGCAAATCAATCTGGCAGATGTCATTCTGTGCGGTGAGGAAGAAGAAGGAAAAGATCGTAATTAAGAGGGTAATCAATGTTTTCATAGAAAAGGTTTTTAGATTTTAGGATTAGCTTTGGCACTCCCGCCAGAGTGCTTACATACGTTTATCTGGCGTTTTGGCGTTTCGTTACCGATGTCAGCTATTTTTTTTCTAAAACCTTACCCTATGCTTAATCAATTACTTTTTACACTTTGCTTGTTTGGCCTCACCTTTTCTGCTACTGCCCAAGAAATTACCAAACTGGAGCTGGTCCCCAATAAAACAGTGGCCTTCGCAGGAACCCTAGAGAATGGTGTGATTATGGAAGACCTATCGTGGGCCTGGAACAGTTCTGTAGCTTGTTTTCCAGAGACCCAGGCGAGCAAATTCAGAGGCCGCCATGTGATGTATCTGGTAGATATTCCTCGCTATTCAGAATTGGAAATCACGGTTGTCCCAACGGATAAATCAGCCAATTATAGCCTCTATGCCTACCAAGCGGGCCAGATTACCGAAGACAACCTCGTCCCTAACCTCAGCAGCTGTATCCGCTGTGAAGCCGATCATAAATGGGACCGCAACTATGTAAACCGCACCCAGGATCACACCCGTACCGTAAAAAATATTCTGGCGATCAATAACCCTTATCAGGCTTTAATAGTAGTCGTTGGCCCCGAAGGAGCCGAAGAAGGCGAGTTTCAATTGCAGATCGCGATGAAGAGTCGATAATTTAAAGTCGGAAGTGGGAAAGCGGAAGTGGGAAGTGTATTGGTGTTCTTATAGCGTGTTTTACTTCTCCGGCAGGAAGACCGTATCCACTAAGTACACACGTTCCGATTTCCCACTTCCGATTTCCCACTTAAATTTTAATGACTCGCTCAACTGCTTCCCAGTTTTGCGTACTGGCTTTTAGCCAATAAACACCGGCAGGGTAGTTGGTCAAATTCAGGGAGGTAACATCTCCTGAATTGATAGTCCATTCCTGCAAGGTTTTTCCTTGAACATCAATTAGTTTAAGTGTTACCGTCTGTGTGGTATTCCAGCACCTTAATTGCAGGTCGCCTGCTGTAGGGTTGGGAAAGAAAGACCACTGCGGAGTAGAAGTAGCGATTGCTGCGGAACGAATTTCAGAATAAGATGCCTTGCCACTGTAGTCTATCTGCCGTAGCCGGTAATAGTACGTGAGACCCTGTTGTACTTCTTCATCAAGGTGGGCGTAATGATTGGTAACGGTTGGATTGTCCGTTGCTGGAATCCAGCTAATTGGCCGGAAATCAGTCTCATGTTCTGACCTTCTTTCAAGGTCAAATCCGGCATTGTCCTCCTCATGGGTCGTTGTCCATTGAAGGGCAATAGCCTTTGATTGAGCTTTAGCTGCAAAGCTTAGCCAAGTGACAGGAAGCGGCGAAAAGTTTTTCGTACAAACTTTTATGCTCCAGCCATTTAATGTTCCTCCTTCTTGACTGACATTGTCGCGGATGTTTAAGGCCCAGTCGCCATTCATTTCCAAGTTGTTGAACGAGGAGAAGGTTTGATTAGGTTTAACTTTTTCACCGGTATTTAGGGGGCAGCTGATATTGTTCGCTGTTCCATCGTCGAAACTTAGGAAGACATCGTCATTGTTCCCGCATATATAGCTAAAGAGGTTGCGAATTGTTCCGTTTGGTGCTTCCAGTGACACCTCTAGGTCTCCGCTACGGGTGTGGGTTATATCAAGGTTTAGGAGGTCTAGGTCTTGAACTGTTCCTCCGTCAGGAATATTTAGCACTGATGAATAATCGGCAGCTGCTCCACTACTGATAGCTAGGCTTTCATTGTTTTCATAAAGGAAGCAGGGCTCTGTTATGAAAGACCTGACCGTAGAACTAGAGCCCAGGCCGCATTCATCGCTACTGCTGATTACTCTCCAGTAGTAGCTAATATCACCGTCTAGGTTTTCTGAAAGAACGAGGTCAGTCTCGCTCGTTGTCGTTGAGAAAACAATATTGCTAAAAAACATATCCTCGGCAATTTCAAGGATATAAGAATCCGCAGAGGCTACTGTATTCCAGTTGAAATAAGTGAATATAGAAGCGCCATCAAAACCATCGGCGGGTTCAATGAGTCCAGGTGCTGCAGGAGCGGCCGTGAGCTGAAACGGAAGACTTGTAGATAGGTTGCCAGCAGTACTATTGCTCTCGATTTCAACGGTATAGTTTCCTGTAGATAGGCTGCTGAAGTCACTGACGGTTACTGTCACATTGTCTCCAGGATTAATGGGGTTTGCAGAAAAAGATACATTAACGCCAACGGGTACACTGGTGGCGGAAAGGGTGATGGGGTCATTGTAGCCACCAATACTGGTAGTGCTTACGATGAAATCCAAAGAAGCACTGGCACTGGCACAAGCAGATAAAGTGCCTCCTTCATAGCTAAAGGTATAATTGGGCACTACGCTATTTGTGATGGTGAAATTGGTATTCGAGATGTCGAAAAAGACATTGTCGGTGCATCGCACTAAAACCCTGGCAGTAGTCGAGGTGCCAGCGGGAACGTTGACACTATGACTGCCGTCATTAGGGGTGTTACTTACCAGCGTAACCGGGTAGGTTAGCCCTCCGTCATAAGAAAGAAGAATGTCGACGTTGCTACAGCTGATGGGCGCTGTATTTGTACCTGCTACATCCCATTCGACGGTAGCGGTATTGTTCTCCGACCAGCTAATATTGGTGTTGGGATTAGTGACTAAAAACGGCCCGGAATCAGCATCAACACTGAGTCTTATTTGGTCTTCAGTAGTACAGCCGTAGTTGCCATCAAAATCCCGAACCGTAAGCCGAAAATCCATGTCACGGTCTGTTTCCGGGAGGGTTTCCCACTCGGGGTCTACATTGTTGACGAGGTCAGATAAGCGCGGGAAATAACGCTCTGGTTCAGCGACGGGGTCAAAAGAACGGAACATAGGTCCTTGGGTGTTGGTAGGAAGCGGCGGCATGTCTTCTCCTACTTCATTGTCATATTGTTCCCAGCAGTAGCTGATGGGGTCGCCATCGGGGTCGGTAGCATTGCCGGTAAGTACAAAAGGTGTACCACCGGGGATATCGTAATCCTGGACAGCAGTGACATTGGGTGCGGAGTTACTCATGTCAATAATGGTAGCACAGTTGTTTCCTTCCCCTGTTTCCATGTAATTGGCAATTTCCTGAATGTTTCTTGCATGGTAATAGGCGTCACTGTTGGACTGCACATTAGGAGAGCAAATGCCGGCGTAACCCATAATAGTGCTAGCACTACCAGGCTCCATGGATGCAGAGGAGCGGTTGCAAGGGTTGTTCTGGGTGTGGTTGCCCCCAAACTGATGACCCATTTCGTGCGCGACATAATCAATGTCAAAGGGATCGCCTACGGGAGCGCCTCTGCCGGTTACGCCACCGGCTTTATTGCTTCTACAGGGCGAACGTAAATAAGCAACACCACCACCACCGGTACTGAATACATGCCCGATATCATAATTGGCGGTACCGATGACGTCATCACAAGTGCTTTGGTTTTCTCCCAGCATGGTACCCCCGTTGCCATTTGTGTAGGGGTCGGTGCCGCCATCGAGGTAGACGAGGTCGTTATTATTGGCTACCAGCACCAGGCGTATCGCTAAATCTGCTTCGTAAACGCCATTGACACGATTCATAGAAGTGGCCATCGCCGAGGCTGCGCCTGAGACGGTGCCGCCGTGGAAATCTGCGTATTCACCGGTACAAGCAAGGGCCAGACGGTACTCTCGGAAATTACAATCACCGGCCCTCACTACGGAGTTCTCTTCCGTGATGGGGTCGCGGTCGCTTTCAGTATGGCATTCGAATGTTTCGTCAGGTTGCGGGTAATGTCTTTTGTAGTAAACTTGGTAATAATCTCGCTGGTTCCAATAGTAAGGGTCGACAAACCAGGTGTTTCCTCGCTCAAGTATCATGGCGTGAAAGCCGCGGGCTGTCCAGTCGAGTCTTACGGTCGTCGTTGGATTGGTGGTACTGACGCCTCGCCAGGTTTTGATGTACGACCAGGTTGCTTGCAACTGTGGGTGTAGGAGGTCGTAGGCGACAAACTGGAAGGTTTCCCATTCGCCATCCGGAGTAGGTAGGGTGATTTGGTGGGGACTTTGTCTGGGGTTGACCTCTCTTTCGTGACTAGTAGACCTTAAGAGATCTTTTAAAGCAGTGGTATCTGCCTGATAAACGCGAAATCGGTTAGGTGTAATTTTTCGTTCTTCTTGGTCGCTTAATTGATTGGTACTGGTGTTTTGCCAAATAGCCGATTGTGCTGCTGAATTGGTCAGCGAAAAAAGAATAAAAAAGCAGATGCTGAAGTAGGAAATAAAGCCTTGCATAGTTACTAATGTTGATGCTTTTACATGAAGAGGTAGCAGTAAGTCAGGCGCAGTGATGAGCCATAATACTAGCGTAAAAAGTAAGGGTACAAGTACCACCTTTCAGAAAAGAGGAGTGTATATATGGATAACGTAAGGTGATGGGAAAGGACACAGGGTAAAGACAAAATACTTTATAATGTAAATCTAATGATTTGTAAGATAAGCGCGTAAAGAAAAAATTAATTGGTATGCGTTACGACGATTAGGTATATGAAAAAAGCGATGATCAGTTTTTGGCCGATCATCGCTTTCCTATTTTTTATAAAAATGGCGAATTAACGTACGCCGTGCATGAGTTTACGTATAACCGGGTATAGGACCATTGATAACACCCCGACACCTACCGAGATAGCGGTAAGAATCCAGAAGAAATAACTCAGGCCGTGTTCAGCAGCGATGGCTTCGGAGCTTTCGCCGAAGACACCCGCCAACTTCATACCAATAGCAACAGCCAGGTACCAGATTCCAAACATGAAGGCGATCATACGCCCTGGTACCAGCTTACTCACGTAAGACAATGATACAGGAGAAGTACATAGCTCGCCCAGTGTATGGAAGAGATAGACCAATACCAACCAGATCATACTCACCGCAGCTGTTTTAGCACCAGGCTCAATGTCACGCGCACCGATGGCCACACAAGCCATACCCAAGCCTAGTAGAAACATACCGATGGCATATTTAGTGTTGGCATTAGGATTGTATTTACTTTCCCACCATTTAGAAAATAGCGGAGCGAATGTGATGATAAAGAGGGAGTTTAAAACCCCAAACCAAGAAGCAGGTACTTCCGTAGCATCTTTGAAATATTCTTCTCTCAACATCCAGATGGCAATTCCCCAAACGATTACAAAACTTAGGGCCAGAAAGATGTTAGATAAGCTGTATTTGGCAAACGTCTGCCGGAATAACTTATACAATACCCATGAAATGATTCCTAAAGGAATTAGGGTCATCAAGGAGTTGACCACTTTGTAGACGGATGCGGCTGTGCCGTCAAGCATCCGCTCGGTGTAATCATTGGCAAAGATGGTGAGTGAGCCAGGAGCTTGCTCAAAGATAGCCCAGAAGAAGATGGTCACAAAGGCAAAGAACGATACGGCAATCATCCGGTCGCGGGTGATTCGGTCATACATCGCCAAGCGATAAATCAATAAAAAGATGAACATGGTCAGGGCTACCAAGATCGTAATACCGGTACCATCTACACCATTGATGGAGAAATCGAGAAGGTTGAATTGGCCTTCTGAAATTTTAGAAGCAGGATCGTTGATAATCCAGATTAAACCTAGAGCAGCGGCGATACCTGCGATGACTTTTTGCGGCATCGTAAATGGATTACGAACTTCCTCGTCTTCTTCGGCCGTAAACATGGAGAACCGGCTGAAAAAGAAGACCAGTGCCAAGATACCAGCGAGGGTTAAAGCGATATTCATACCCAAAAACAACCAAACCACAGCACCTACCAGGGCTAGAGCACCTACGGCTTTTTGCCAACTTTCATAAGGTTTTACTTGCGTAACTACTGATAAGTTTGCAGTTTCTTGTTTGGCGATGCTATTAGGGTCAGGTACTTTTCCTACGTCACCAAAAATCCCCTGGGCTAACCAAAACTGCAATAGCCCAAAGAGCATGAAGATACCAGCGACGCCGAAGCCCCAGCTCCAGCCAACCTTCTCGCCCAGGTAGCCGCAAAGGAGAATTCCTAAAAAGGCACCTGCGTTAACCCCCATGTAGAAGATCGTATAAGCGCCGTCTTTCTTTTCCGGGCGGTCTTTGTACATCTCAGATATGATGGAGGTCATATTGGGTTTGAAGAAGCCACTACCAAAGACGAGGAGGGTAAGCCCCAAGTAAATGAAGAATTGGGTTTCCAAGGCCATACAACCATGCCCCAGGGTCATCAGTAAGGCCCCAATAACGACGGCCCAGCGATAACCAATTTTATTATCCGCCATGTAGCCACCGATCATGGTAGAAAGGTAGACCAGCGAGGTGTAAGTACCAAAGATGGCAAGCGCCCATTCTCGTGGCCATCCCCAACCACTATCGGCAATGGACGCGGTGAAAAAGAGAACCAATAGGGCACGCATACCGTAATAGGAAAAGCGCTCCCACATTTCGGTAAAGAAGAGTACAAAAAGCCCTGCGGGGTGCCCCAAGACTTTCGACTCGAAGAAGGAATCTGTAGAATTACTCATTATTGTCGTTAATTAATCAGTTTTATGAATGGATAGGTAGGGCTAAGGCCGTATACTTTTGTGAAAAGTGGCCTAAAGTAGATAAGTCTACTTTAGGCCACTAATTTAGAAGGTAATACTATGTTGTTGGGTCCAATTCTTCTGCGCCATGGGTCAGACGTTTCAGTGGCTTGAGGATAGCCAGTACTAAAATGCCAAAGAGGACACAGAATACAGCGATTCCGGTGAAGGTCTGGAAATCACCCGAACCAGCAGCCGATTCGCCGATCAATCCGGCTAGTTTATTGCCGATGCCTGTGGCAGCAAAGTAAGCGCCCATCATAAAGGACGCATATTTGACCGGCGCCAGCTTGGTGATAAAAGAAAGGGCTACCGGGGAAGCACAAAGTTCTCCGATGGTATGGAATAAATAAGCGAGGGTCAGCCAAATCATGGCTGATTTTTGTGCCAACTCACCATTGTCGCCCATTACTACTTCTGTACTCGCTTTACTCATGAAAAGGAAACCCGTACCCATGATGATGACACCAATGGCCATTTTGAAAAGAGAAGAAGATTCTTTGCCTTTTTTAGCCCATTTGTACCAAAAAGAACCAACTGCAGTACCAAGAACGATGATGAAAAAGGCATTGATGGATTGGAAAATAGCAGCAGGTACCTCATTGCCAATAAGTGGTAAAGCAAAAGAAAGGGTACGATCTGTTTTTTGTTCGGTATAAAGGCTCATCAACCCTCCGGCTTGCTCAAAAGCTCCCCAGAAAACGATAATGATGAGGAAAGACAGGAACATGACTAACATCCGGTCTTTTTCGACTTTTGTTAGTGGTTTTTTCATAAGCTCTTTGTCAGGAGAGTCTGCTTTGCCGATAAAGTTGCCGACACCTTTCAGGTAACGAAGGCCGTAGATGTAAACGATCTGGCCGAGTGCCATGCCGATACCTGCAAGGCCAAAGCCAGCGTGCCAGCCGTATCTCGCAGCTACGATACCTACTAATAAGGCACCGAAGAATGCACCTAAGTTGATGCCGATGTAGAAAATGTAAAAACCTTTATCACGACGTGCGTCACCTTGCTTGTAAAGGCCCCCAACCATGGTAGAAATATTAGGCTTGAGGAAGCCAACACCAAGTACGATAAGTACCAAACCAGAGAAGAAGGCCCATTCCTGGTTGATAGCAAGGATACCGTGCCCTGCACAAAGGAGAAGTCCCCCGAGCATGACCGCGTTTTTTTGTCCTATATAACGATCGGCAATGATGCCTCCAGGAATAGAGGTTAGGTAGACAAACATGGTATAAGTACCATAAAACGACAGTGTTTCTGCATTGCTCCAGCCATAGCCAGATTGTGGGTCGTTGAGTAAAATCGGAGCCGCCAGGAAAAGGGTAAGGATAGCCCTCATGCCGTAGTAAGAAAAGCGCTCCCACATTTCCGTAAAAAAGAGGAAATAAAGCCCTACCGGATGACCGAAAAGTTCTGGCTGGTCTTTAAAAGGATCATTGTCGTGATTGGTCATGTAAGCGGTAATTTAGAAAAGGATGTTAGTATAAAATATCGCTACCATCATGTGATTTAACGGAGGCAATCTGTTTTAGACTTTCGTGTAAATAATTATAATTCGGCTAAAATTAACTTTTTTCTCTAAGTGACCATTAAATGACCGCCGTTAATTTTGTTATAACGAGGTTAAACCGAAGCTTTAGGGGGCTAAATGGGGATTTGGCAAGGTGGTTGACAGAGGGGCGTAGCGCAGCTAGCGGAGCCCGACGGGCCGGAAGGCACGTAACAGGCAGGGATAGTAGCGGTATGCAATGCGCAGCAATGCATAAGAGCGGATAGCCCGGCCGCCCCCCGATCTGCGGGGTGGCGGGCATGCATGATTTTAGAGATTAGCACGGCAAATCTTCCCTCAGGGGCAATGTGGGAGAACTATAATTGATGGTTGAAGCTTGCTTGTCCCATCAACCTTTTTAAAGCTGGAGTTGGGGAATTGAGGTTGAAAGTATTTTGACCATCAACCATCAACCATCAACCATCAACAATTATATCAATTCGCCGTCCTAATTACCGTACTGCGCTGAATCCAGCAACCGATGTAGAAGCTGTCGCCGGTTTTGAGGTTGCGCTGGAAAACGTCAGCTTTTTTTGGCATGTACTGGCTGTATTGGTTGATCCATTTATTGGCTTCGGCGGCAGAAGAGGAGTCGACGCTTTTTGCTCGATTCCACATGTCGATCGCAGCCCAGACGACTACCTGGCTATCCCAGCCTCGGCCGGGCCCACAAAGTGGACCACTGCTGGCATACATGCGACCAATGAGGATGTAGGGTTCGCCCCAATTGCTGCGTACATCGGCAGCGCGTTGGGCATAGGTGCGGGCACTGCTGTAACTGCGCTTGTGGACGTAGTAGATTTTAGCAACGAGGAGTAATAATTCTGATTTCCGGACGGCCTTTTCTTCTTGTTCGGCGGCGAGCAACAGGTTTTCAATGGCACAATCGTACTCTCCGTCCTGTAGGCATTTGACGCCAATACCGGCAGGGCCTGCAAACTCGTAGCGACATTTGCCATCGAGTACCGCTTTGACGGTATCATAGGCGTCGTTGCCTTCTGTACATGCGCCCCAGTTGAGGTGGCTAAGCACCTCGCGGGCTATATCGCAATCTTCGGGTGCTGCCTCAAATTCTGGGTAATACTTTGTTACGTAATATTCACAAGGGTAGAAGTCTTTGACGGTTTCAAAATACTGCAACCTTACGGGGGCGTATTCGGCTACGATCTCCCAAGCTTCGCATTCGGTGTTTTCACAGTTTTCCTGTCCGTGTTCGATGATAGCCAGTATCTGATCTGCGTAGACTTTGGCTTCAGCATCTGAAATGAGCGTAGAGTCGTGTAGCTCGGTAAGGAGTGCCGTGAAAGGGTTAATAACGAAATAATTGGCGTCGAGGCCATCCATTTCTATGGATTCCTTGAATAGGTTGAAGGTTTCTAATGGCGTAGAACGATCTTCGTATTTGTAGTAGTAATCAAAAGCCTTTCGGCCAATGACGTAGCCGCCTTTGGGGTAGCATTTATCAATTTCGTCATAAAGTGCGAAGATAGAGTCTACATAAGCCTGGTCTCCGGTTTGGCTGAGGAAATACTCGTAGAAAAAGATACCATCCGAGAAGACAGTGTTTCGTTGGCCATCGGCAGCGGGAGCTACAGCGTAGACTTTTTTCCAATAACTGTAAGCTACGTCATAATCTTGAGCTTTGAGAAAATCGCGGTAAAGCACATAGTTGGTCTCCGCATCATCCTGATTAGGGGCGTCGGTGAATTTTGGACAAGGGCTAAGTTCTACAGGAGGAGGGGTAGGGCTTACCGGTTTTACCGGTTCTGTAGTGGTAGGCGTGGTGACTGTTTCTGTCGTTTTTGGGGTACAGGTAAGTAATAATGCACTCAAACAAATCAGTAAGGAAGAAAGCAGGATGATCTTTTGCATAACAGCTTTTTAAAAAGAATTAACCAAAATATAAGCTGTAGATGCGGGGCGATAAAAATTTGGTGTCAGGTTTTCAAGGCCATCAATAGTTTTGTAAAATCAGGATTGTGCCTGTTTTAGGAAAAGGGCATCTGGCAGCTGGCCCAAATATTGTAAAAAAAGCCGAAAGAGACGGATCGTAGTTTAGACTTTATTTTGGCAACGTACGAGGGGGAAAGCATAGCATGGGATTAGAAAAACCTTATTTTTGTAAAATAATAACAACAATTTACCTGATATGAAAGTGCACAATTTCAGCGCTGGTCCTGCCATACTTCCAGCTAGTGTAATGGCTGAAGCAGCCGAAGCCGTTCGTGATTTTAATGGTAGCGGATTGTCTATTCTGGAAATTTCTCACCGCTCGAAAGGCTTTGTTGCAGTTTTGGACGAGGCTGTTTCATTAGTACGTGAACTATTGGGACTGAGCGACGATTACGCAGTACTTTTCTTATCGGGTGGCGCGAGTAGCCAGTTCTTTATGTCAGCAATGAACTTGCTAAACGAGGATGAAACTGCTGGTTACATCAATACCGGAGCTTGGTCGACCAAAGCGATTAAAGAAGCCAAACTCTTTGGAGAGGTAAAGGAGTTGGCGAGCAGTAAGGATACCAACTTTAGCTATATTCCTAAAGGATATGCGATTCCTGAAGACTTAAAGTATGTTCATATCACGTCTAATAACACCATTTTTGGTACGCAGTTTCAGGAGTTTCCTGAGACTAAGTTACCGTTGGTGGCTGATATGTCGAGCGATATTTTTAGCCGTCCACTACCTATTGATCGTTTTGGAATCATCTATGCTGGTGCACAGAAGAACATGGGCCCTGCGGGAGTAACTTTAGCGATTGTCCGGAAAGATTTATTGGGGAAAGTAAATCGTGCGATCCCTTCTATGTTGAAGTACCAGACGCATATTGATAAGGATTCTTCCTTCAATACGCCGCCGGTGTTTCCTATCTACGTGAGTATGCTGACCCTCCGTTGGGTGAAAGCTCAGGGCGGAGTGGAAGCTATGGTGCCACGCAATGAGGCGAAGGCGAAGCTCATTTACGATGAGATCGATCGTAACCCTATGTTTAAAGGTGTAGTGACGGATGCAGCCGACCGTTCGCGGATGAATGCGACGTTCGTATTACAAGATCAATACGCTGAGTTGGAGCAAGCGTTTTTAGCTGCTGCGGCTGCAGCAAACTGTGATGGTGTTAAAGGTCACCGTTCCGTGGGCGGTTTCCGGGCTTCAATCTACAATAGCATGGAACTGGAAAGTGTGCAGGCATTGGTCGATGTGATGAAAGCTTTTGCTGCTAAGCATGCGTAAGGTGCTCATCCGAGGTCGTTTTAACTCCTAATAAGCATGGTTCTACCAATGGACGACCTCTACTGAGGTCAAGACACATAAATGTGTCCCAACCGTAGAATGCGATCATAGAATAGTTACTGATCCTCTTTCCAATGTAAATACATTTTAGTCGAAATCCCGAGTTTCACGATTGTGTGAAGTTCGGGATTTTGTATGTTTGGTGCTATGAAAGAGGAGTGGATCAAGCTTAAGATAGGAACGATAGAAGTGCCCGCGCAGATTATCCGTGAAAAACGCCGGAGCATCCGAGCATCTATGGGGAAGGATAACGTGATTATGCGGTTTCCGATCAACCTGCCCGTTGGTGAAGAAACCGCCCATAGGGAACGTTTAACGAAGTGGCTGGAGAAGCAATACGAGAAAAAAGAGGGCCTTTTTCAGCGCTACCAAAAGGCCGACTATCAGGATGGAGATACGTTACGGGTAGGCGATCGACAATATGAATTGAGATTACGTAAGGAGGACCGCAAGACGAGCGCAGCGAGTTTGAAGCAAGGCCAGATTGTACTACGCCTTGATAAAAATCTCGACGAGCAGCAGTTTTCTAAATCTATCCGTACGCTTCTTAGTAGGGTGGTAGGGGCCGATTATTTGCCCCAAATTACTCAACGCGTACACACCTTGAATGAGCAATATTTTCAGCGGCCAATCAAAGGCGTGAAATTAAAATACAACCACAGCAATTGGGGGTCCTGTTCCAATTCGGGGAATATTAACTTGAGTACACGGCTATTATTTGCGCCACAGGAAGTAGTAGATTACGTCATCATTCACGAACTGGCGCATTTGGTGGAACTCAACCATTCGCACCGCTTCTGGGCCGAGGTAGCACAGGCTATGCCGGATTACGAAAAAAAGGAGGCTTGGTTGAAAGAGTTTGGGGCGGGTTGTGATTTCTAACCCATCGCCTACAAGGCAAATTCATGAATTTGTCTTGTAGGCGATGGTGGGTTACTGTTGCTGAGCCCGCATCCACTTCAGTATTTCCTGGGTGTTTTTGTTAGCAACGTTGGCGGGTAAATCCACCAAATCACGCGCCCCCAGGTCGATGGCGATCGGTGTGCGGCTTTCGTCTTGCTTGCGTAATACCAATAGCTGATTGTTGCGAGCAGCTTGCGTTACCTGATCAGAAACTCGCTGTGGTTCAGCAAAAAGAGGGTGAAGCATGAAGTTATCTTCTTCTGCATCATAAAAAGGCAAGATAGCTTGTACACCACCTTCGGTAGGAAGCAGAAACATAGAGTGGTAGCGGCTGTTGTCAGGGTCTTGCCATTCGGCAAAAGGCAAAACTGCTTTTGGTGCATTACGGTCACTAAGGTCAAAGGCAAAAGCACCAATATCTTGAGCATAACCCAGAAGATAGTCTTCCCAAACCTCTAAGCGCTGTACCATGCCTGACTGTGGATCGTCATACTCGCGCTCATTAAAGAATTCCGGTTTCAGTTCCGTGAGTTTGTAGTCTTGTTCCAAATCACAGACGATAACCTTGTAAAAGCCTTGGATACCGATAATATTACTGACGCTGTTGTATTGTACCTCGGCAATGTAATAGGGGAAATCAGGACTAGTATTTTCCGGTAGTGTGGTTTGGAACTTTTGTTCGCAGCTGCGGCCGTCCAATATTTCCAGTATTCGGTGGCTAGGGCCTAGTTCTTCGGTAGTTGTGCTTTCATCTGCTTTAATGACAGCCAGTACGTCCGGGGATTTTATCCATACACGGTTGCCATCTAGCACCTCTCCGCTAATCTGGCATTCAGGCGGGCTCAGGGTAGGGGGCGCATCTTCTTCAGGTGGTGTAGTGGTAGAGGTATCTGGTGTAGAGGTTGTACTACTACTGCTCGAAGTGCCAGTGTCGGTGCAGGCAACCATCATTAATAAAGCAATAAGCAAAACCATAGGGGATAAGTGGCCACGGATCATAGCGTAAGCGTTTGATTGAGCAGTAAAGGTAAAGAATTCCGGCTGTTATATCGTGGTTTACTTCTTTTACAAATTAGAGCAGGTTAAGAATATGCAACTATTTTAGTACGAATTATTTCGTAGATAATTTGCTTTTACGAAATGTTTCGTATATCATTGCAGTACGAATTATTTCGTAGACTGTTGCTGCGGGATAACCCCGTAGTTTTTTGAAATCACTTGCTGTTGTTAACCATCAGGGCAAATTCATGAATTTGCCCTGGTTTTTTGCGCAATAAAAGGAATATGAATAAACCTACTGAAGGCGAACTAGAAATTTTGCAGGTGCTATGGGCAAATGGTCCCGCTACTGTTCGCAGCATCAATGAATTGTTAAATCTTTCTGCTCACAAAGAGATTGGTTATACGACCACACTAAAGCTGATGCAGCTTATGGTGGAAAAAGGTTTGTTGCAGCGAGATACCAGTAGCCGTACGCATATTTATGCGGCAGCAGTAGAAGAACAATCGATAAAACGCGGTCTTCTCAAGCAATTTGTAAGCAAGACGTTCCGTGGTTCAGCTGCCCAGTTGGTGATGGAAGCCTTGGGGCAACACCAGGCATCAGGTGATGAATTGGCTGAAATAAAGGCACTGATCAACCGTATGGAGAACGATAAAAACAAGGATGTATGAAAATGGTTTCCTTATTCCTCGACTCTCCCATTGCAGAAACCCTGGGGTGGACAGTGCTTCACAGTTTATGGCAAGGGGTTTTGCTGGCGCTGATTGTGAAAATCCTGTTGCAGTTGGGAGCCAAGTGGACTGCCAAGAAACGGTACTATGTGGCTTATACGGCTCTGCTGGCTCAGTTGGTTGTTGCAATTGGTACTTTTTACTATTTACTGCCGGTTAGTTTGCCTGCTACCCAAGGGCTGACAGAAGCATTGCCATTGTTGCCGACGTCACCAGCGCTTGCAAGCTCAACCAGCTGGTGGATGGAGCTGGAAAGTTTTATTGCACCTAGTCTGCCATTGATCGTAGTGGTGTGGTGGGTAGGCATGATTTTCTTTTTGTTACGCCTGTCCGTCAGTTATTATTGGTGGAACAGTTTACGGCAAAGTCATCATTTACCGGTGCCTACGGCATGGGAAGATCGTTTTCAGGTGTTGAAAAATAAGATGAAAATTCATCGTAAGGTAGAACTCAGGTTGTCTGAGTTGGTGTCAGGGCCATTGCTTATAGGCCAGCTGAAACCACTGGTTTTACTACCAGTCGCATTGGTTAATCAATTATCGCTGAAGGAAGTTGAAGCGATCCTGGCACATGAATTGGCTCACCTTCAGCGCTATGATTATCTACTCAATTCGATTCAACTGTTTCTGGAGGCTGTTTTTTACTATCATCCGGCAATTTGGTGGTTGGGTACCGAGATCCGCATGTTGCGTGAACAATGTTGTGATGACCTAGCCATTCGCTATACCGGTAATTCGCTAACCTACGCAAAAACACTACTGGCGGTAGCTGAGCATCAGCGCCAACTCCCTACCCAATTTGCCCTTGGTTTATTGGGCGGAAACAAACGCCAGCTTTTAAATCGTATCCAAAGAATATTAAATCAACCCGTTAAACAACCCGACATGAGAGAAAAATTTGCAGTAACCAGTGTTCTTTTATCACTGGCCTTCCTAGTGTCCCTTACAGCAGGCTGGTCATGGCCCGTAGAGACTATTATTACTAGTGATGAACATCCAGCTATCGTTATGATCGATACATTGCCGCAAGGGAATGTTCGTATGGAAATTGATGATGATGGAGAAACCATGGATGTAACCGTTAAGAACGGAAAAATCCGCAGCCTGAAAATAAATGGCGAGGTCATTCCTGAAGCAGATTTCCCTAAGTACGAAAGTATGGTGGAAGAAAAGATGGCGAGCATTCCGCCACCGCCACCGCCGCCACCACCGCCTGCACCAGCTCCCCCACCGCCACCGCCTGCACCGGGTGCTGTACCTGCACCTCCCGCTCCTCCGGCACCCCCAGCGCCAAGGGTGATTATTAAGAAAAAAGAAGTGCAACGAATTCATAACGCTGACGGAACAACAGAAATCATTGTTATTGAGACAGACGAAGAGGATGGCGCTCACCATATTTGGGTAGAAGATGGCGATGAAGAGGGTGGTGCTCACCATATTTGGATAGAAGAAGACAATGATGAAGACCACATTTTCAGAGTTGCACCAGACAACCAAATGGGGCTTATTAAGATTAAAACCAAAGATGGAGAAGACCATATCTTCATTCGTGGTTCAGGCGAAGACGACTTAATTGATATTGATTCCGATGATATTGAATCAATGAATGTTTTTAAAATTGACATTGATGATGACGAACGTTTGGAGGAATTGCGCGCGCGTTTATCGGAACTAGACGAGGAGGTGTCAGAAGATGCACTACGAGCTATTGAAGAATGGCGGGAGTCGGCAGAGGAGTTACGAATTGTCATCGACGAAGAGCGTATCGAAAGAGAAGTAGAAAGAAGCGAAAGAATGGTAGAACGCCGCGTGGAAATGGAGGAGCGTCGTGCCGAAATGGAAGGACGCCGTGCCGAAATGGAAAGAGAGGTACGGATACGCGGCCTTCGTTATCACGATAATGATGAAGATTGGCTGAGCCGTCAATTAGTTAGAGATGGTTTGATTGATGATGCGAAGAACTTCACTTTTAAGCTATCGGATAAGCGGCTTAAAGTCAATGGCAAAACGCAGTCAGATGATGTGCGCCAGCGCTATATCGAACTGTACGAATCTCAAACGGGCGTTCCTTTTGGAGATGGTTCTAGTATCAGTATCAACCGCAAGGATAACTAATACCTTCTCGGACATTTTTTGTGGTCAAACTAAAGCAAAAGTCGTAAACGACTGATTAAGGAGCGTGATTTTTGTTTTCGATTGACTCTAGACACAAAAAATGCCAGAGAATCATTTTACCGATCCAGCCAGGCCTTGAAATCATTGACTCTGTCTCTGCTTACGGTTGCTTGTAAATCCGTTTCAGGGAATAGCGATAGAAGAAGCCGTCCATTGAAGTAGGGATCTATTTTTCTGATTGCATCTAAATGAACAATGATTTTTCGACTAATCCTGAAGAAGTGAGCAGGATCGAGTTCTTTTTCTAGCTGATCTAGCGTAGTATCTAAATGGTGCTGTTTACCATTGCTTTTTTTAGCAAAAACGAGGCTTTGATCAGAATAGAAATAGGCAATATCGTTGATGCTGAGGTAGCTCAAGGAATTGCCGATCTTAACTAAAAAGCGTTCCCGGTAGGCCGGGCGCTGCATTTGTTGAACCAACTGTTGGAGCGCTTGCGCCGGCAGTTGGTTCTTTGTTTGGTAGTATTTTTTATACTTATTTATGGCTTCTGCGAGAGCATCCTCTTCAATTGGCTTTAGCAAATAATCAATACTATGTACTTTAAATGCTTTCAGTGCATATTGATCAAAAGCCGTAGTAAAGATCACCGGACTTTGAATTTCGGATTGCTCGAAAATGGAAAAACTTAAGCCATCAGCAAGTTGAATATCCATGAAAATAAGGGCTGGGGCAGGGTTGTTTAAAAGGTATTTCAAAGCGCCTGATACACTCTCAATCTGTTCACTGATGTGGGCATCAGGAAGCTGAAATTTTAGCAGCTTTTGTAAGCGCTTATAAGCAGGGAATTCATCTTCAATTAATAAAATCTTCATAAAATTAAGTCGTTCAGGGTATGGTGAAAGTATTCTGTAAGTGATTTTTTGCACGAAAAGATACCCTTATTAGGTCTTTTTTGCAGAATAAGATCATTTTGAGAATGTAATTTTTGTCACTTTATAGTATTAAAATAAAAGTATGTTAATTCGTTTTATTTATTAGGTTATTTGGAGTAAGTGTATGTTTTAGGGTGATGAAAGTTTAAAAAGTGTACTTTTTGTTCTGAATAGCAAGAGCGAGATTATTGAATAAACTTAGGTTTGTACGCATTTTTTTATGTCACATTTTTTTATTTTATCTACAAGCAGTAGATTGAGGCATCTTTGTTTTGGTCTATTTTTGTGTTAATTACGATTCATATCACACAGAATTAAGTTCCTTCCCCCTTCAAACGGTTACTTGTTTACGCATCTTTCTTTAGTGAATTTACGTAAACAATTACTGTTGACAATTCCCCCTCGTTTATAATTGAAAATGGCACCCATTTTCAGAGAGCTTTTTGAAAAGGAAATCTTCGGATAGCCGGTTAATCTACTACCTGTTTTTTGATTTTTTGTCAAGGCATTAACGGACAAAAGCTACTGCTATGTTCTGATGCTTTGTCTAGAAGACGACCCACAAACACAAACAACACTTTGTATATGAGTCATTGCTACTCAATTGTTAAAACGCTGTGCTTTTCTATACTACTTCTGTCAGTATTCACACTGAATGGAAAGATAAGTAGTGGGAATATTATAGAGCGTACTGGTTTAGAACCAGATAATATTTCTTTTGAAAGAAATAGTGTAACAAGTGTCAGTTGTACTATTACCATTCGGGCAAGAGGAAACTGTGGATCAGAATCAATGCAATTGATCGTAGATGGAACCACTGTGCAGACTTTTACGCTCACGACCACAGAGACGAGCTACTCCTATACAGGTTTTAATAATGGTCAGCAGATACAAGTGGCATTCACAAATGATGGCACAACGAGCGGTGGCTGTGACAAGAACGTTTATGTTAATTATATCGAAGTAGACGGAACCATTTATCAAACAGAAACAAGTGCTACACGAACGGGCTGTGGTGATACAGAATGGCTTTGGTGTAATGGTAATTTTGATTTTGGCAGTATTTCCTGTAGCGGAGGAGGTGGTACAGGGAACTGTGGTAGTGGTACCGTTAATTACACCAACTGTGATAACCAAACGATTACTATTAATCTCTCGGAGGTGTCGTCTAATACCTATATCTATACCGATGACGATTACCAAGGCTGTATTTCTTATGTAGATGACAACTGTAATATTGGAACTTCAGTACGCGTGTTTTGTGCCGATTTTAACCTGACGGAGCCAACTCCTGGTATGGGTTATCAGTATGGGGAAGTAACTTTCACCAGAATAGAAGGAGCTACCAATGCAGGTTATACAGCCCTGCAAGGAGAACGTATTAACTGGATCTTTTGTAATGGCGAAAGCCTTGGGTATAACTATACGACGATTAGCCAAGCTATATGGTACATTACAGGAACTATTGATAATTGTAATACCCTTTGTTCGAGTGCAATTGCTGCCGTTACTTCTTCCAATCTGACAGGTGCTCATGAGCGATTGGTGACCTATATTCCTGATAACCCCAATTTGCAACCTTTCTTGGAGTACACTTGCGAACAGGCTTGTGAGCTCACTGCTTCCCTTTCTACCACTGATGCCGTGTGTGGTGTTGGTGCATCTGTGACTGTGACTGCTGACGGAGGAACGGGTAGTTATCTGTACGGGATCGATGGCGGTGCCTGGCAAGCAAGTAGTACCTTTACTGACCTAAGTGTAGGCAGCCATTATATTTATATCCAAAACAGTAATGGTACTTGTAATACTGGACCTTTTGATTTTACCATCAGTGATGATAGTTCAGGTGATATTACCGGGTTTGTATTGGATGCAATTAGCAGTGGTAGTGATGTTACCTTGACCAATGGAGCTGTTTTAAATGTTGATGATCTTCCTTCTTCTTTTCGACTCACAGCCCTTACTTCGGGGACGATAGGTAGTGTTGTTTTTAATGTCAGTGGTGGTGATAGTGGTACGGCAACAGAGAATGTGGCTCCGTATGATTACCCAAATGGCACTGACCCTTGGTCTATTGGTGTAGGTACTTATACTGTAGAAGCTACTGCATATAGCCAAAGTAATGGAAATGGGGGCAGTTGTGATACCGAAACGATCACTTTTCAAATTGTTGATGGACTGGATATTCCTGAACCTAACGATTGGTCTTTCACTTGTGAAGACGGTGTAAGGGTCGATTTCTACGGTGCAGGTACGAATGGAGACGAAGTATCTGTGGTAAGTATCCCTAACTCTAGCAACATCTACCAGTACGCGATTGAAATCGTATACAAAGGTGGTAGCCCTGGGAATACGGTTAACATTGAAGATGATAGCGGTAATTTTTATACGCTTACCAGAACGACACCTCCTGGTACGAGTAGCAATGTGAGAATCTACCGCGGCCTTGTGTTGGGCTCAACCTCTCAAATAACTTACATTGATAATGCACAGGAAAATAAACTCCAATCTATTGTGGTTTATGCTTTCCGAAATGTAGCAGCTGGCAATGCCAACTCTGGTACCTATACTTCTCGCAGTGGCTACCACGATAGTTTTACTTTTGACATCTCTTTCCCGGAAGATTATACTGCCCGGGATTTGGTCATCGACCTGCCTATCTCTGAAATGACATTAGATTGTCGGATTCTAAATATTACCGCTACGGCGGGCAGCATTACAACTACTCAGCAGATTTACCAACCCGACGCAGTATACGGACCTTGTTGTTTGGCCGTGCCACAGCTTACACTTAACAATGTTCCCGGCAACATCACTACAGTTACCATTGAGGTAGAATCACCTACGGGTAGCAGTAGCTCTTGTCCTGTTTCTACAAATCAGAACGGCCAATCTTACGTAGTCGCGGGCCTTGTCTTGGTAGAAAAAGAATGTGTGGATTGTGTCGATTTTGACCCTGGCACCATCAGTAGCGACCAAACCAATTGTGGAGCTTTTGACCCGGCGAATATTACGGGCACCGCAGCAGTTTCTGATTTGTCGGTCAGTTATCAGTGGCAATCTCGGGCAGGTAATAGTGGTACTTGGATGAATATTTCCGGCGCAACCGGGCAAAATTATAATCCTGGCACCTTGGCGGCAACGACCCAATACCGTCGTTTAGCATCTACAGGAGAATGCACCAATACGGCTTCAAATATCGTAACGATCACCGTTAACGATGCTGTGAATTTAATTTGCGAAAGCTACCACAACGGTGCTTGGTTTGAGGAAGAAGATTGTTCCGTAATCCTATGTGAAGGCGAATACTTGGCACTTTCTGTCAACCCCAATGGCATGTCCAGCTATCAATGGATGGGCCCTAATGGTTATACTAGTACTGGTGGAGATGCCGTCATTTCTAATAGTGTAACCTCTCTTCATTCTGGTACTTACAGTGTTACAACTACCGATGCTAATGGCTGTATAGCCAGCACTTCTATTGATGTTACTATCCTGGATGATCCAGAAATCAGCATCAGTATCGATGCTGCTGATGTATGTACTGGAGCCTCAAGCACCCTTACTGCTGTAGCAGATGGTGGTATTGATTGCGAAAGTGTTATTTGGCAGTTTCGTGCCGGTACTTCTGGTACTTGGACTACATTGACTACCGCCGGAGCTACACTCAATACTGATGCTACGCTGACCGCAGGCACTTACCAGTACCAAGCCATGTATTCCTGTCCTGGTTTCGGTTGTCAGGATGCCACTTCTAACACGATTACCTTTACGGTAGCAGATTACCCATCAATAATTGCGACGGTTTCAGATAATGAAATTTGTGAAAACACTCCAGTAACGCTTACTGCGGCTCCAGTCGATGGGCAAAGTACCTACACGTATCAGTGGGACAACGGATTGGGCACAGGTGCAGTAAAAGTAACAACACCAACGGTCTCGACCACTTTCAATGTGACAGCATCTAACAGCATAGGCTGTACAGGTACTGCTTCCGTAGCCGTAGTGGTCAATGACCGTATCATAGATTACGGTAGCATCAGTGGTGACCAAACCAATTGTGGGCCTTTTGACCCAATACAGATTGAAGGCACTCCGATTGCTACTTCTGGTAATAATATCACTCCATCTTATCGTTGGCAGTCAAGACCTTCGGGAGGGAGCTGGGCTGATATTTCTAATTCTAATGTGCAAAGTTATGATCCTGGATTAATATCCGAAACTACGGAGTTTCGCCGGAGGGCATATGCTAATAATGGTTGTGGAAACGACGTCACGAATACCGTAACCATTACGGTTAATCCTGTGCCAACCATTACAGTAGTAAGCAGTGATTGTAATCCTTTAAATCTTTTTACCACATACGATGTAGAAGTTGATATAACAAATGCACAGACCATAATCGCGTCAAGCGGAACGGTGGTCAACAACGGAAATGGCAACTACTCAATTAACGGTGTTGATATAGATGAAAATTTACTCCTTACGGCAATAAATAATACCACCAGCTGTCAGGTTACAATTGATGTAACCGCGCCAAGTTGTTTTTGTCCGAATATTTATGACCCCGTAATCACGAGCGCCAACCCTGCGGTAATCTGCGCCAGTGATCCTATTCCTGCTTTCACTGCAACGATTCCTTCGCAAGGACTTTTAGGGGCAAATACCGTTGATTGGTACGATGCTGCTACCGGAGGCAACCTCTTGTTGGCAGGATCATTAAGCTTTACACCTCCTTCTGCTGGTACCTATTATGCCGAAGGGCGCAATGTTTCCAGTAGTTGTACAACCACCAGTCGTGTGCCTGTAACGCTGACCGTTAACCCTTTACCAGTAGCCGAAACCACCGGCGATTTGGAGATTTGCCAAGGCGAAAGTACAACGCTTACTGCCAGTGGAGGAGTAAGCTACGTTTGGAGCAATAACGAAACAACGGAGAGTATTACTGTCAATCCAGCCAATACGGCTACTTATACGGTGACGGTTACAGATGATAATGGTTGTAGTAACACCGCCAGCGCAACGGTAATCGTCAATGACAATCCTACTGCCTCCCTTACGGGTGACCCACTCGTGTGCGAAGACGAAAGTACGACCCTCACGGCCAGTGGTGCTGGTATGGGTGGCGATTATGCCTGGAATACAGGCGCTAATACTGCCAGTGTTACGGTTTTTCCATCAGGCGCAGAAACATTTACGGTAACAGTCACAGATGTTAATGGCTGTACCGACGAAACCAGTATTGTTGCCAATGATGCGCCGACACCTGTAGTGGTAGCGGCTTCATTGGAAATCTGTGCTGGTGAATCGACCACACTCACTGCCAGTGGTGGAGTAAGTTACTTATGGGGAACCAATGGCAATAGTGCTACCACTCCTGCAATTACAGTTACTCCAGCTAGCACGACTACCTACACGGTGACCGTGACCAATGCTGCCGGTTGTTCTACAGAGGCGAGCGTTACCATCTCGGTACTAGTACAACCCGTTATTAATACTGTTGATGTTGTACAGCCTACTTCTTGTAACGGTACAGAAAACGGTACTATTACTGTAAATGCAACAGGAGGTTCTGGTGTATTGCGCTACCGGATAAATGGCGGAACCTGGCAGTTTGGGAATAATTTCACCAACCTCGGTGCAGGAACCTACAATGTAGAAATAAGCTACACAGGTAATCGCTGCCCAGCTGGCCCGGTAACGGTAACCCTTGACCCTGTTACGCCTCCAACGGTAGTAGCAAGTGATGATGTTACCATGTGTTTTAATGAATCAGCAACCCTCACGGCTTCCGGAAACGGAGGGACAGGAACGCTTGCTTATAGTTGGACCCCTACCGGACAAACGGCTGCAAGTATTAATGTAAACCCTGCTGTTACGACCGTTTATACGGTTGCTGTAACGGATGAGTTGGGCTGTTCTTCTACAGATGAGGTAACAGTCAATGTGCTGGCAATTCCACAAGTAACCAGCACGGCTACCAACGCCAGCTGTGGAGGAGCAAATGGCACCATTACCTTTGTGTTTCCTGACGAAAGTAGCCGTACCGAAATCGAATTCAGTATTGATGGTGGAAGCACTTATCCTCATACTACCAATGATAATGTTGGAAGCTTCACCGTAAGTAACCTTGCTGTTGGAACCTACGACCTTTGGGTGCGTTGGGGTAATAACGAATGTCCCGTAGATATTGCTAATAGAACCATCGTTCAGGAACTAGGCCCGGTAGTAACAGCCAGTGCTAATACTACCATTTGTGAAGGAACAGCTACCTTCCTAACTGCAACGTCAGAAGAAGGTACCGGAACGATCACTTACACCTGGATGCCTGGTAATCTAAATGGAGCCAGCGTAAGCGTTTCCCCAACGACGACCACTACATACACGGTCACCGCCGTTGATGAAAACGGCTGTACCTCTACAGACCAAGTTACGATCACGGTTGACCCAGCTTTCACCTCAGGTATTGATGCCGTAGCGAGCGTATGTGCGCAGGAAGGCGTGTTGTTTGTTGCCAGCCCTGCAGTATCCGGAGCAACTTATAGTTGGAGTTTCAGTGGCCCGGCCACGCCAGCGACCTCTACCAACGCGAGCGAAACGGTAAGCTTCGCCAGCGCGGGTACCTACACGGCACTGCTTACAGTAAACCGTGGAACTTGTATTGAAACCTACACGCATAACATTACCATCACGGCACCCGTTTTCGCAAACGCAGGCCCCGATGTGACGATCTGTACTGGCGAGACGGTACAAATAGGCCTTCCTGCCGGACAGGGTGGCCCTAATGGCGCAACCTACAGTTGGTCGCCCAGCACTTTCTTGAACAATGCAAACATTGCGCAACCAACATCTAGTGCACCGTTTACCTTCAATTATACCCTTACGGTAAGTGAAAATGGCTGTGTACGTACTGATGCAATGCGCGTAAACGTAAACCCACTCCCTACACCTGCGATCGCAGGTGATGTAGAAATTTGCCAAGGCGAAAGCACTACACTGACGGCCACTGGCGGCACAAATTACCTTTGGAGCAACGGTGCTACTACGGAAAGTATCACGGTTAACCCCGCGAGTACTACAACTTATACCGTGACGGCAACAGATGGCAATAGCTGTGCCAATACGGCCAGCGCCACGGTTATCGTCAATGATAATCCTGTAGCGGCGCTTAGCGGAAACCCATTGGTTTGTAACGGACAAAGCACGACTCTTACGGCTACGGGTGCCGGAGCTGGTGGTTCTTACGCCTGGAATACAGGCGCTACTACAGCAACAATTAGCGTTAACCCAACGGGTATCGAAACCTATACGGTGACGGTGACCAACGCCAACGGCTGTACCGACGAAACGAGCATTACGGTTAACGAAGCACCCACGCCAACGGTCGTTGCTGCTTCAGTTGAGCTGTGTGCTGGTGAATCAACAACACTGACGGCCAGTGGTGGAGCTAGCTATCAGTGGGGCAGTAATGGGAGTGATGCTACAACGGCAGCCATTACCGTCACACCTTTGGTCACAACGACTTATAATGTGACGGTCACCAATGCGGCAGGCTGTGCCAATGAAGCTAGCGTGATAATCACCGTTTTAGAACAGCCAGTCATTACAGATGTAGCGGTTGTGCAACCAACTTCTTGTAATGGTACAGAAAACGGAACAATCACCGTCACAGCGACAGGTGCATCTGCGACGCTACAATACCGGATCAATGGAGGTGCTTGGCAAGCGAGCAATGAATTTGCTGGTTTAGGTGCGGGTACTTATAATGTAGAAGTAAGCTACACTGGTGCCCGTTGTATGGTGGGCCCAAGTACAGTTACGCTTAACCCTGTAGTCCCCCCAGCGGTAAGCGTTAGTTCAGATGTAGCCATCTGTGCAGGAAATAGTACTACCCTTATGGCTGCCGGAAACGGTGGCACAGGTAACTTGACTTACACCTGGATGCCTGGCAACCAAACGGGAGCCAGCATTACGGTTACGCCTGCGGTCACGACAACTTTTACGGCGACAGTTTTAGATGAGTTGGGTTGTACCTCTACGGCTTCTGTTACAGTAACCGTCAATGAAAACCCAGTAGCTACCCTCACCAAAACGGATGCTACCTGCGGACAAGATAACGGTACTGTTGCCGTAAGTGTAAGCGGCGGCGAAGCTGCTTATCAATACACTTGGTCACCAAATGTGAGTACTACAGCCACTGCGACGAACCTCGCTGTTGGCACGTACAACGTGACAGTTACCGATGCTAATGGTTGTTTTGGAACGGCCAGTATTGCGATTGAAAACCTAGCAGCTTCTACTGTAGTAGCTGCCGCTGACCAGACAATTTGTGAGGGTAGCAACGCTACACTTAGTGCAACAACTACCGGTGGTACAGCTCCTGTCACCTTGACTTGGATGCCAGGCAACTTATCTGGTAATGACCTAACGGTTGCTCCAATTACCACGACGACTTATACAGTTACAGCTACCGATGCCAACGGCTGTACAGCTACAGATCAAATGACGATCAATGTTGATCCAGCATTTGTCTCGGGTATCAACGCACCAGCGAGTATTTGTGCAGAAGAGGGCGTATTGTTCAGCGCGGCTCCGGCCGTAGCAGGAGCAACCTACAGCTGGACCTTTAACGGATCGGCCACACCTACGACCTCTACCCAAAGCAATGTAACCGTTTCTTACGCAACTCCTGGTAGTTACACTGCAACCTTGGTGGTAAGCCGTGGCTTGTGTACGGAAACTTATGTTCATAATATTGAAATTACTCAAGCAGTATTCGTTTCGGGAGGACCAGACCAGAGCGTATGTCAGGGTGGTGATGTCATCATCGGTTTACCAGAAGGAGAAGCTGGCCCTGTAGGCGCTCAGTACACTTGGACACCGAACCTCTTCCTGGAAAATGATCGCGATCCGCAAACAACGGCGAGCCCTCCGTTTGATTTTACTTACACGCTGACGGTTGAACAAAATGGTTGTGTACGCACGCAGCAAGTACGGGTAACGGTTGATGTGAATAAGAACCCTATTGCAGATGCAGGCGCAGATATAACGACTTGTCCAGGGGAGGAAGTGATGCTGGGTGGTTCACCTTCAGGTACTCCTCCGCCGGCAGAGCCGAGTACAGAGATTGCCAGCTACAGCTGGTCACCAATTACAGGTTTGGATGATGCTACTTTGGCAAACCCAACGCTTACTGCAAACGTGGATGAAACCTTTGAGCTGATTGTTACCGCTACGACGGGTTGTACGGATACGGCTACCGTTAACGTGACAATTTTAGATTGTGGCATCATCGGTGATTTTGTTTGGGAAGATGATAATGCCAACGGGATTCAAAATACCGGTGAATTAGGCATTGAAGGAATCAGTGTAGAATTACTTGACACAGATGATAATGTTCTGGCAACGACCAGCACGAATGCGAGTGGCTACTACGAATTTACCAATCTGCCAAGTGCAATCTATAAAGTCGCTTTTGATCGTCCGTTGGGTTACATTCGGGTATTGCCTAATCGTGGTAATGACAGTGCGCTTGATAGTGATGCGAATCTATTCACTGGCATCACCAATCCATTCACACTGGCACCTGGTGAAACGAATAATGATATCGACGCAGGCCTTTACCGCTTGTTTACGCAACTGGGCGACTTGGTCTTCAAAGACCTTAACGGAAACGGACAATTTGATACAGGTGAGCCGGGCATCGAAGGTGTAACGGTGAACCTTTACAATAATGTTCCGGAACTTGTTGGTACGGCGACTACCGATGAAAATGGTACTTACGGATTTGCTGACTTGGAACCCGGTAATTACGAAGTTGAATTTGTATTGCCCGCCGGCTATTCCTTTACGTCACAATTCACCGGCGGAGACAACACTAAAGACAGCAATGCCGACCCCATTACGGGTAGAACAGGAACCTTGGTGTTGGAAAGCGGCAAAGGAGATATCACGATTGATGCAGGACTTACCCAGTTTGATTTGGCATTGGACATTGCTATTAATGGTAGCACGCCTGGCCCATACAGCCAGGGCAGTCAGGTAGATTTTGCGATTACAGTTACCAACGAAGGTAGCATCGTCGCTCAAGGTACGGAAGTCACAGACTACTTGCCCGCTGGTTTAACCATTACTGGTTTTAATGCCAATGGTACGACTGTTGTCAATAATGGAGATGGAACCTTTACGATTCCAAGTTTAGATCCTCTGGCTTCGGTAACCTTTATCGTAGAAACAACGATCAACACTAACTTCCAGGGCACCAGCCTTACGAATGGCGCAGAAATTACCACCGATAGTGGTGGAGATATTGATTCTACTCCTGCAAATGACATACTATCAGAAGACGACCAGGATGAAGTAATCCTTCTTATCAACCAGACAGCTGGCATTCTTATTGAAAAAGCAACGAATGGTGTTGATGCTGATGCACTGCCAGGTTTAGTCCTTTTGGTAGACCCAGCAGCACCTCCGACCGTTACTTGGACGTACGTAGTAACAAATACGGGGTCTGTAGACATTACCAATGTGGTTGTCAACGATGATCAGGAAGGGCAAATTGGTACCATTGGTACACTAGCTGCTGGTGCATCTCAGACGTTTACCCAAACGGGTATTGCTGGCTTGGGCACTTATTCCAATTTAGCAACAGCTACAGCGGACAACCCGCTAGGAGGAACCGTCACGGATACGGATCCATCCAACTATACTGGTGCATTTATTAATGTAGAAAAAGTAGCCGACCGTACAGAAATTTGTGCAGGCGAAGAGGTCAACTTCACCCTCACAGTACGCCTGTTGGGTGGAGCAGATGGTTTTCAATTGCGTGAAATCAGCGTAGAGGACACTAACCTCGCCGGAATGTTGATGCCAGGCGATGCTTATTTCGTCGCCGCCAGTGATCTTAACGGTAATGGCTATATCGATTTCATTGACAATAATAACGATGGTGTTTCCGACGAAGAGTTTGTTTGGGAATACGCCGTTGTTTACAATACGACGACGACTAACATGGCAATGGATGAGGCCGAACTCTGGTACGTTGACCCAACGACCAGCGTAGAAACCTACCAGTTTGATGTGATGAATTCGGATCAAGTAACCATTGATGTTAATCCATTACCTGTTGTCACTTTCTCTGGCGACACGGAGATTTGTAATGGGGAATCCACTACGATCACAGCTAGTGGAGGTGCCTCTTATTTGTGGAGTACGACTGAAACAACACCTTCAATTATGGTTGCACCTACAGGCACTGCAACTTATGATGTGACCGTAACTGATGGCAATGGCTGTGTTACTGTAAGCAATGTACAGGTTGTTGTGAATGATAATCCGGTAGCGAGCTTAGTAGGTAATCCACTGGTTTGTGAAAAAGAAGTAACTGTGCTTACGGCCGCTGGCGCAGGTGCTGGCGGGTCCTATTTGTGGAGTACGACCGAGACAACGGAAAGTATTACCGTTAATCCTCAAACGATACAGACCTATTCGGTGACTGTAACGGATGTGAATGGCTGTACGGATGATATTTCGGTCACTGTGACCGAGGCACCTGAACCTATTGTTATAGCAGCATCTACTGAGATTTGTTCAGGAGCTGGTGAGTTGATTACCCTTGTTGCATCAGGTGGCGGGACTTACCAGTGGGATGCCAATGCAGGAAATGCTACTACTGCGGAAGTAGATGTATTGCCTATCGTTACGACCATTTACAATGTCACCGTCACGAGTGATGGAGGCTGTGCAGGCGTAGCCAATGTGACCATTACCGTTGTTGAAGACCCCGAGATTACCGATGTCATTATCGTCGATCCTACAGCATGTGACGGTAACGATAATGGTAGTATTACAATTGTTGCTACTGATAACAGTGATGATTACGACTTGCAGTACCGTATAAATGGAGGTATTTGGCAAACAAGCAACGTATTTACCGGGCTTGGAGCTGGTAGTTATAACATAGAAATTAGCTACGAAGACAATAACTGTATTGTTGCGGGTAGTGAACCTGTTGTACTCAATGACGCTGTTCCACCTACGGTTACTGCTAGCGCAGATCAGGCGATTTGTATTGGCAATAATGCAACACTTACGGTTTCCTCTACTGGAGGTACAGGTGTAATTTCCTACGTTTGGGAGCCAGGTACTTTGACGGGTGATAACGTTGTTGTTTCTCCAATTACGACGACTACTTATACCGTTACAGGTACCGATGAATTAGGCTGTAGTAATACCGATGAAGTTATAGTGACGGTGAATTCTTTACCTGAGTTGGATATCGTTAAAACCGATGCTGCCTGTGGACAAAGCAACGGTGAAATTACGGTCAATGTTACGCAAGCAACGGCGCCGCTAACCTTTACTTGGTTGCCTGATGTTGGCAACACGGGTACGGTTACAGGGTTGGGAGCAGGCGACTACACGGTGATGGTGGAAGACGCTAATGGTTGTTCGGAAGAGACCGTAGTTACCATCAATGAATTATCAGCACCTACCATAAGTGTGAATGCTGATGCTACCGTTTGTGAAGGCGATATGGTTACACTTACCGCGATCACGAGCGGCGGCACAGGCAGCTTGTCTGTCGTTTGGATGCCAGGTAACCTTACCGGTAATAACGTAACGGTGACGGCTAACGCCACTCAGACCTACACTGCAACAGTGACTGATACCAGAAACTGTACCGCTACAGATGAGGTAACCATAACGGTAGATCCATCCTTCGTTTCAGGAATCACTGGTTTGGGGAACCTTTGTGCAGAAGAACCTACGACCTTCACTGCGACATCAGTTGATGGAGCTAGCTATAGCTGGACTGCTACTGGGCCAGCAACACCAGCTTCTGGTACGGGAGAAACCTTTACGACGAGTTGGGGAGATACGCCAGGAGTTTATACCGTTACCTTGACGGTTACTCGTGGGGCTTGTACCCGCGTTTATACCCAAGATGTTAATATCTCAATGGCAGTCTTTGCCGACGCTGGCGATGACAAAGCCATTTGTCAGGGAGGAAGCGTACAGATTGGACTTCCTCAAGGGCAATCTGCTCCGATAGGTGCTATTTACACTTGGAGTCCAGACAATGGAACGTTGACGGACATTACCTCCGCGCAGCCAGTTGCCAGTCCTTTGGTAACAACGACCTACACGATGACAGTTACGCTCAACAACTGTACACGTACAGACGAAGTAACCGTAGTTGTTGATCCGGACTTGAACCCAATTGCCGATGCTGGCGATGACCTTTTGGTTTGTGCAGGCACGGAAGTTACCTTGATGGGCAACCCGACAGGAACCGTTGCTCCAGCAAACCCAGGAGATGGTATTGCGGGGTACATTTGGTCGCCACTGAATGATGTAAATAATGCCTTCTCCTTTACGGAATCGGCGACATTTACAGCGAATGCAGATGGAAACTATCAGGTGATTGTCTTTGCTAATTCTGGTTGTACCGATACTGCTTTTGTCAATGTTGCAATTGCAGACCCGATAGTATTAACCGGTTCGTCGTCCTCGGATGCCGACTGTAATGGCGCTGCTACAGGAGGCATAACGCTAAACGTTGCAGGAGGAACAGGTAACTATGTATACGATTGGGATGATTTAGCGGGAATCAATGACCCTGCTGATCGAACTGGCCTTACTGCTGGTGTCTATACGGTAACGGTGAGTGATGATGGCGGTTGTTCTGCTACGCAATCCTTCACGATAAACGAACCTACCTTACTGGCAATTGATGTTAGTGGTAGCATAGTCATAAATACTACTTGTATTGGCGCAGCATCCGGTTCTATTGACCTGAGTATTAGCGGCGGCACACCAGTCTATACTTACGCCTGGACAGCCTCTAATGGCTTTACGGCAAGTACGGAAGATATTTCTGGCTTGGCGGCTGGCACCTACACGGTGATAGTAACGGATATGAACGGTTGTGAAGACACCGCTATGTTTGAGGTTACTGAGCCAACCGAGCTAGAGGCAAGTGCAACAAAAACGGATGAAACTTGCGCTATGGCCAATGGTACGATTGACGTGACTGTCAACGGCGGTACGAGTCCTTATACCTATGCTTGGAATGACGGAGATACGGCGGAGGATCGTACTGATTTAGCACCAGGTACCTATACTGTAACAGTTACCGATGCGAATAACTGTACCGCAATAATTAGTATAGATATTATTGCTGATCCTGTCCCGATAGTAACGGTTGAAGATGTGACGCTTTGTGCAGACGAAGATGCAACATTAGTAGCAGTAGTCAGCAGTGGGACACCACCTTACACCTATTTGTGGAGTAACGGAGGAACCTCATCCTCGATTGTGATCGAAGAGGTATTTGCGACAAACACCTACACGGTGACGGTAACGGATGAAGATGGGTGTACAGCGATTGCGACAGGAACGGTTAATGTTAATCCGCTGCCAGTACCAGATGTAAGTGATGACCTCACGATCTGTGAAGGCGAATCAACTACATTGATCGTTGAAAATGTCTTCTTTGGTACACCACCCTTTACTTATCAATGGTGGAATGCGACAGATCCAGGAACAATTTTATCAACGACAACAGAGTTGACGGTAGGACCTGCGGAACTTATTAGTGGTCAGGTTAATAATTTCTTCGTTAGAGTAACGGATGTCAACGGTTGTAAGGAACGTGACATTGTAATGGTAGAAGTCGCTCCAAATCCAACAGTGACGGTTGCTGATCAAACGATCTGTGCTGGTGAAATAGCGACGCTTGTTGCTGTTCCGGGAGCAGGAAACGGCAGTTATACTTACTTATGGGACACTGGTGAAACGACAGCTTCGATTTCTGTATCACCATTAGCAACTACTAATTATAGCGTGACAGTAACGAGTACCTACACTAGCTCTGATGGAGGTGTCACAGCATGTACGGATGAAGCGACAGCCTCCGTAATAGTGGAGGCAACTCCTGTCATTACTAGTATTGTTGAAGGTAATGCAACCTGTGGCGATATTAACGGCACAATAACCTTCAGTTTCCCTGATGCGCCTGTGCGTACGACAATCCGGTTTAGTATTGATGGAGGAGCTACCTATCCCTACAGTAGCCTGGATGATGTGGGTAGCTTTACAATAACAGGACTTGCTCCAGATACTTATGACCTTTGGAGCAGTTGGGACGGTAACGGTGGCGACTGCCCAGTTGACCTGCCAGACGTGACAATCGAGGACGAGCCTGGTCCAACAATAACGGCTGGTACAACAATAACTCCAGCCGATTGTAATGGTGCTTTAACCGGTGAGATTGACTTGTCAGTAAATGATGGTACTGCCCCGCTCACATACGTTTGGACTGGGCCAGACGGCTTTATGGAAAGCACTGAAGATATCAGTGGTTTAGTAGCTGGTACCTATACAGTCGTTGTGACTGATGCGAATGATTGTAGTGATACTGAAACCTTCACAATTGATGAGCCAACGACCTTAGAAATCGATGTTGACGCTACTGTTCTGACGGATGCTGATTGTAACGGCGCAGCAACAGGAACTATCGATTTGGTAGTTAC